>MGPH01000042.1 GCA_001797365.1 Deltaproteobacteria bacterium GWA2_45_12 | reverse complement strand
CCTCCTTATATCAAAAACCGGGGCTGTTGCCGATCATGAATTACTAAAAATGTTTCCCCGACAGGCTCCTAGGGCTTGCTCTGTGGTTGGTATCCTTTATCCAAGAATTTTCGGCGGGTGTTTATGAAAAACGAGGAATAAAGTCCTGATTTGAAATCAGGAAAGGTCCAATCAAAAAAACGAAACTCCCCTTTGAAATAGTCCATGACCATGTCGGCATAAACAGTTTCTGTAAGGGCTATTTTATGCCCTCCCTGTTTGTTGGAGGCCAGAATGATTTTGACTGAATCCAGATAACCAGGGTCCACATTGACAAAACGTTTTCCTTTTTTCTTGAAAAACTCTTCCTCAATCTGAACGGCTATTTCCTTCCATTTCACCAACTGAGCGGCGTCAATTGTCCCTTTAAAGGTAAAAAACACCCTTTTTAGGGATGCCCCCATTTCTTCTTCATAATAATTGGTGTGGTTAAATTCAAAAATTTCAGAAACATCCTCAATGGGACCAAAAGCATCCTGGATAATGGGCTGTATTTGCTCCACCAAAACCTGGGGCTGAAAAAGAATTCCAATGAAAAATTGGGCTTTGGACATACATGATGAGTAAGGGCAATTCATGAATTGCCCTTACGGATCCCTACGGCTAATGTGAGGAACACGGCATGCCATGCCCCTACTACTTCTTCCTCATCTCAACGTTGGTAATTTCAATCTGCGGGGATCGGAAATCATCGGCAAGCTGTTTGAGAATGCGCTGTTCCACTTTTTTGCTGGATTCCAAGGGGCCCACAATGGTTTTTACCTTGGTGGAAAGGGCCACCTTCACCTTGGAGCCCTGCTGGATTAAATCAACCAAGAGCTGGTAGTAAGTGCCATCGGTAATCCCATAATCACGTCGAGCAAACAAAAACACATAGTGCGAATCAGCCTCCACAGGCCGCCACCCCGTAATAAATTTGTGTTGGGCCTCATCCTGTTGGATGATGTTGTACCCAAATTTGGGCAAAACCTTCTCCATTCTGGCCATGGCTTCGGTCATCCCTATTTCAAAGGATTCAGAAACGGGCTGGGTGTAATAGTCTTTGGAATAGACAATATCCTTGGTACAGGTTTGCCCAGAAATGCCGCACCAAAAGATAACAAGAAGAACACTTTGCAACAAACTTCCCCTTGCCATCCCCATCACCGACTTTAAACATGTTTTTTTCTTAATTGAATCCATAAAACAAGAGCCACAACCACCCACAGAATGCTTATAAACTGCGATGTTGAAAGGATATTGTCAACGATAAAACCCCTGATCGAATCGCCACGAAAAATTTCCAGAAAGGACCTGAGGATGGGATATAAAACGATGTAAATTAAAAATACCTCCCCTTCGAATTTCTTTTTCTTCCTAAAAAAGAACAAAATCAGGAACAAAACAAATTCACCAAACGACTCAAAAAGCTGGGAGGCATAAATAGGATGGTCATAGGGGGCAATGGAAAAATCGCCCTGTGGAAACAAGACCGTCCAAAACGAATTTTCGGGGCCGGGTTTGCCATAACAACACCCCGCTGCAAAACATCCCAGGCGACCAATGGCATGGCCCAAGGCGATACCGGGAGTAAAAACATCGGCGACCGAATAATAATTCATCCGCTGTCGCAAGGTGTACCACACCACCGTGAGTACTGAAGCAATCAACCCCCCGTAAAAAACCAAGCCCCCTTCCCAGAAACGGATAAAAACCAGGGGATCTTCCCACCATCGCGGTTCAGAAACCAAAACATACATGATGCGCGAACCCACAATGGCCGCCAGCACCACATAAAAAAACAAATCCATCATTTTTTGAACATTCAGACCGACACGCGTCGCCTCATACCTGACCCACAAAAGCCCACAAAAAAATCCCAATGCCACAAGCGCCCCATAGGTATGCAACGCTTTGCCGCCCAATAAAGGAATCCATTCGGGGAATTGGTAGAGGATGGGATGCATAAATTTGAGATGCGGCATTCTCTTCTTCATTGGATGCAAAGGTCAACCTAAAATTGCATCAAGAAAAAACAGCCCCAAACCTTACGCATCCGTCACACAGCCTTCAGAAGCCGAAGAGACATTTTTGATGTATTTGAAAAGAGTGCCCTGGGTGGCTTTTAAGGGCGGAGCTTTCCATTTTCGTAAACGGGTATCAATGACTTTGCCGGACACATTCAGGTTTAAAATATGTTTTTCGGCATCGATGGTGATTTCATCCCCGTCTTCAATAATGGCCATGACGCCCCCTACTTGAGCTTCCGGGGTCACATGCCCCACAACAAAACCGTGCGTGCCGCCGGAGAAGCGGCCATCGGTGATAAGCGCAACATCTTTGCCTAAACCAGCCCCCATGACGACAGCAGTCACTTTAAGCATTTCACTCATGCCGGGGCCGCCCTTGGGGCCTTCGTAGCGAATAACAATGACATCACTTTTTTTGATTTTTTTGGCTTCCAGGGCGGCGATCGCCTCTTCTTCACTATCAAAAACCTTGGCTGTTCCTGTAAAAGAAAGGCCTTCCTTCCCCGTAATTTTGGCCACCGAGCCTTCTTTGGCAAGATTGCCGTAAAGAATTTGAAGATGCCCCGTTTTTTTGATGGGCTGTGAAAGGGGAACGATAATGGGCTGTCCCTGAGTCAAGCCCGGCAGGGACTCCAGATTTTCCGCCAAAGTTTTCCCCGTGCAGGTAAGGCAATCGCCATATAAGAAACCTTCTTTCAAAAGAAGTTTTAATACGGCCGGCACTCCTCCCACTTTACACAAATCTTCCATCACATATTTTCCGGAAGGTTTCAGATCGGCAATGAAGGGCGTTTTGTCGCTGATGCGCTGAAAATCTTCCAGGGTTAATTTAATTCCTACCGATTTGGCCATGGCGATCAAATGCAATACGGCATTGGTTGATCCCCCCAGGGCCATGATGACGGTGATGGCATTTTCAAACGCCTTTTTTGTCATGATCATCTTTGGGGTAATCTCCTTTTCCAAAAGATTTAAAATGGCCTTCCCCACCGTGGCACATTCTTTGAGTTTTTCGTTACTGGTCGCCGGATAGGAAGAACTATAAGGAAGACTCATGCCCAAGGTTTCAATAGCTGAAGCCATGGTGTTGGCCGTGTACATGCCGCCACAAGCCCCAGCCCCGGGGCAAGCATGCTGCAAAATGCCGGTAAGTTCTTTTTGATCAATTTTTCCGGCCACAAATTCACCCAAGCCTTCAAAGGCTGAAACAATATCCAAAACCTTGTCATGAAAATGTCCCGGACTGATTGTCCCCCCATAAACCATGATGCTGGGACGGTTGAGGCGACCCATGGCAATCACCGAACCGGGCATGTTTTTGTCACACCCTACTACTGAAATATTGGCATCATACCAATGGGCAGACATGACTGTTTCGATGGAATCGGCAATAATGTCCCGCGACTGAAGAGAAAAATTCATCCCATCGGTTCCCATGGAAATACCGTCACTGACCCCGATAGTGTGAAAAACAAGCCCCACAAGCCCCGCATCCTGGCACCCATTTTTCACGATTTTGGCCAAATCGTTTAAATGCATATTGCAGGTATTGCCTTCGTAACCCGTGCTGGCAACGCCAATAAAGGGCTTGTGCATATCGGCTTGGGTAAGCCCCAAGCCATAAAGCATGGCCTGTGAGGCCGGTTGTTCGGGATCTTCCGTAATACGAGAACTGATTTTGTTTAATTTTTTATTCATAATCATTTTTCTTGATTGAGATGCCTCTCCACGTTAAACCATCCCCATGTCATTAGCCAATCGCATGCAACAACATTGGAACGAGGTCAAGATTTTTATGAAGAAGGAATGGCCCCGTTTCTCGGGAACAACGCTTCAAAGTATCAACGGGAATTTTGATCGTTTTTTGTTCTATTTAAAAGACAACTACAACAACTTCCCCTTGGAAGAGGCTATTGCCCGACAAAAAATCCAGAATTTTTTGAATAAACTGGAAAATTTACCGGAATAAAAAACGGCCCTGCACCATAGGGTGCAGGGCCTGTTAACAATCCTCGTAAGGACAGGTCGCGACCTGAGTGGTCCCTGAGCGAAGTCGAAGGGCCGAGGCTACCTCCCTTCGACTCCGCTCAGGGACCAGAAAGCTTTTCTTCATTTCCCCCGGGCCAATTCATCATCAATGACTTCCTTAAAGGCTTCAAAGGGCCTAGCTCCTGAAAGGAAAATGCCATTGATAAAATAAGCGGGGGTTCCACTGACTCCCACCGATTCGCCATCCTGTTCGTCTTTTGCAATTTCTGCGGCAAATTTGTCGCTATCAAGACATTCATTGAATTTTGAAGTGTTCAACTTCAGCTCACCGGCATATTTTTTCAGATTTTCAATATCGAGGGCTTGCTGATTTTCAAAAAGCTTGTCGTTCATTTCCCAATACTTTCCCTGATCCCCAGCGCAATTGGCCGCTTGGGCTGCCTTGGGGGCATTTTTATGGAATGAAAGAGGGAAATCGCGAAACACATAATGAACTTTGTCTTTATAGGTATCCAAAATTTGCCGAATGGTGGGACGCGTCTTTTTGCAGAAAGGGCACTGGAATTCGGAAAATTCGATAAGAACAATGGGAGCATCCTTGGGGCCTTGGGAAGGATCGTCATCAACCGAAACTTCCACACGGGGGCGTTCCATCAAAATTTCAACCTTGGCATCGGCTCTTAAGCTGTCCATGTAGCTATTATAAACAGAACCCTGTTTCATGCTCTTAAGCTGACGGGCCAGTTGATCCTTGATTTTGTCGTAGGGCTGATTCCCTAAACGTGGCTTCATCGATTCGTAGTATTGTTTGAGCTCAGCATCGGTGGGATCCACGATTTTTTTGTCCACTTCTTCTTTAAGAAGATCGTCAATGGAGAGGTTTCTTTTTTTGGCCGCCTCACCTAACAGGGATTCTTCCACCAAATCATCCAACCCTCTTTTTTTAATATCAAAAATCTGGGATTCCAGTTTTTTCAGACTGTTTTTGACCCGTTCCGTCACTTCGGCATCTGTAATTTCCTTGCCATTGACACGGGCAAGCACTGCCGAATTACTTCCACCTGCCGCTACCGGCAAAGCAGAAGGAGGTTCAGGAACAGGGGAGGTGGTTGCGGCTTTTTTTTGTTCTTCCACCTTGGCCTTGGCCTTGTTTTTTAAGGCCTCCATTTTATCGCACGCACCAAAAGCCAATAAAATAAAACTGACCGCCAAAAAATTTTTCATGAAATTCTCCTTTGATAGTTTTTTAAAAAACCTGGAAAAACCGGTAAAACGTACCAGAATCCATATTAGTTGTGAAGTTAATTAACTGTTTTCAATACCTCACCATTCACCACCACTTGATGGATGTGATAACTTTTGGTGTTTTGAATTAAATGAGAAAAAATATTTTCGTTTTCGGGACAAGTGCTTGCATCAACCAAAATATAGTCCGCTTTTTTCCCAACGCTTAAACTTCCCACCTCTGCTTCCAAATTCAGAACACGGGCCGCCTGAATGGTCACCATTTTCAAAAGTTCTTCGGCAGAAAACCTCCCCCCTTGCCCCCCCGATACTTCCATGGCAAAACGCAATTCATCCCACAGTGAAAGTGTGTTGGTGGAAGCAAGGCCATCGGTTCCCAAAGACAAAAGTACATTCTTGGCTTTGAGCTGTTTTAAAGGGGCCAAACCCTGTTTTAAATAATAGTTAGAACGGGGACACCACACCATTTTCACCTTGTTTTTAACCAGGCGGTCAATATCTCCCGGTGTCATTTGAACGCAACAAGCCAGAATGGGGCTGGCGGCTAAAAAACCAACCTCATCTAAATATTCCACGGGTGTTTTTCGAAAAGCCGGGGGCAAATCTTCCCCCCAACCAATCACGGGGAAAAGTTTGGTGGCAATATCCCCGGTTGAATTGTAAAAAAATTCCATCTCAGAAAAACTTTCAGCCACATGCATCATTAAAGGAATATTGGCCCCTTGCACATACTTGGCCATGATTTTCAGAATATTGCGGGAAACAGTGTAAGGAGAATAAGGAGCCACCCCCACACTCACCAAGTCGGAATCAAAATCAGAATATTTGTCCACAATGGCCATGGCCATTTCATAGAGATCTTTGGCCACAGCACTGTCGTAACTTAAAACTTCGGGAAAGATAACGGCACGTACCCCTTTTTGTTCCAAACTATGAAAGATCCCTTCAAAACTTCCCATATCCCCCACGCATGTAGTTCCCGATTCGATGCAGGCATCCAAACCTTCTTCCACGGCTTCCCTCATTCTTTCAGGAGATGTTCTTTTTTTGTAATCGATGGAGGAAATAAGCCAGTCAACAAAAGGAGTATCCGCCCCCAGGGTTCGCACGGGATCAAAGGGATAGTTTTTATGATGGCTCATATCAAGATGGGTATGAGCATTAATAAGGCCGGGCATGAGAACGTGGTTGATGTAGTCTTCTCGTTGGGCTCCGGGATAACGCGCCAGCAAATCCGATTCTTTGCCAATATCGATTATTTCACTTCCCTCAATGGCCATGGCCCCGCCCACAATGGGGTCCCCTTCCATGGTTAAAAGATATTTTGCGGAAATGATTTTCATTTATTGGTAAGGGCACGTCGCGACGTGCCTTTACACCACAATATTATCGATCAATCTTGTTTTTCCAAAAAATACAGCCACCGCGAACAGGGTATTTCCCCGTTGATATTCTTTGAGGGGCTGAATTGTTTTGGCGTCAACGGCGGCAATATAATCTATTTTTGCCAAAGGTTCACGCTTAATTTCTTTTTTGAGCATGAAAACAAGATGATTCAACGTAGGGGCGCTGCTTGCTGCGCTCTTTCGAGCAGGGGCGCGGCAAGCAGCGCCCCTACGGATTTTTTTTAAACCCCGGGACAAACAAAGAGCGGCTTTTTTTTCTTCCACATTTAAATAAACATTGCGGCTACTCATGGCCAGGCCTGATTTTTCCCTGACCGTTGGCACTCCTATTATTTGAACAGGCAGGTTCAAATCTTTGGCCATCCGACAAATGACGGCATATTGTTGATAATCTTTAAGTCCAAAAAAAGCATAGTGAGGTTGCGTGATGGCAAACAATTTTGTCACCACCGTTGTCACCCCCTTAAAATGATGGGGGCGTGAAACTCCACACAGGGACTGGGTCGATTGAATTACTTCCACATAGGTTTGGTAGCCAACAGGATACATGTCTTGGGGTTGTGGAAGAAAAACAATGTCCGTACCGCAGGATTTGGCTTTTTTAAGATCCCCCTTTTCGTCACGTGGATAACGGCTTAAATCTTCCTTAGGTCCAAACTGGGTGGGGTTTACAAAAAGAGTGAGAATAACAATATCTGCTTTCCTACGAGCCTTGCGAAGAAGAGTTACATGCCCCTCATGCAAATACCCCATGGTGGGAACAACCGCGATGGTCTTGCCCTTGGCACGAAACCCCAGGGCCATTTTCTGCATTTGTTGGGGGGAACGAATGATGATCATGGGTGTACGGGCGAACCTTGTGTTCGCCCTTTTTCTTGTTCCTATGCTCCAGCGTGGGAACATCCCCGAATTGACGCTGGAGCGTCGGGTCCGTGCGTTCCCACGCAGAAGCGTGGGAACGAGAATTATTTCTTCAAAAAAAATGAATGTTCCTTCGCCGGAAACTCTCCCTCTTTCACCTCATGAATGTATTTTTTAAATGCCTTGTTCACAAGCGCATGCAAATCAAGATACTGTTTCACAAACCGAGGCTTGAATCCCGGGTTGGCCCCCAAAAGATCGTAAATCACCAACACCTGGCCGCTACAAAAAGGACCAGACCCAATTCCAATGGTGGGGACATGAACGGTTTGTGTTATTTTTTTGGCCAATGCGGCAGGAATGCCTTCCAAAAGAAGCGAAAAAACCCCGGCTTGTTGTAAAACTTTGGCATCTTTTAAAATTTGCTTAGCTTCTTTTTCGGATTTCCCCTGAATTTTATACCCTCCCATTGTATGAATACTCTGCGGTTTCAGCCCAATATGCCCCATCACCGGAACACCCATTTTTTTAAGATAAAAAACGGTGTCCGCCATTTCCTCCCCTCCCTCAATTTTGACTGATTCAGCTCCGGCCTTGATGAGAAGACCCGCATTTTTGACCGCCTGTTTTTTGTCCACCTGATAAGACAAAAAAGGCATATCGGCCATCAAATGGGCTTTTTTGATCCCCCGCGCCACGCATTGGGTGTGATAAACCATCTGCTCGATGGTCACTGGTAAAGTGGACTTATGCCCCTGAATGACCATACCCAATGAGTCCCCCACCAAAACCATGTCCATTCCTGCTTCATCGACAAGCCTGGCTAAAGTCACGTCATAAGCGGTAAGCATGGTCAGTTTTTCACCTGACCGGTATTTTTCAACCAACTTGGGAAGGGTCATTTTTTCTGATTTTGTTTTATGGGCAGGCATGGTTATGTCCTGTAAGGGCACGTCGCGACGTGCCCCTACCTACTATCAATCGTCACATAATGTTTTTCTTTTCCGCTTTTCCACAAATTGAGCATTTCTTTTTTCAGCATTTCGTAGTCGGCTTCCGACTCAATAAAATCAAACCCCGAAGCATTCACCACAAGGACGGGAGTGGTTGTGTATTGAAAGAAAAACTGGCTATAGGCCTGGGAGAGACGTTCAATATATTCTTCCTGGATACCCCGTTCGCAGGAAGCCCTTCTTTTTTTGATACGGTTCATCAAAACGGATGGGCTGGCCTGTAAAAAAACAACCAGATCGGGTTTGGGAAGCTGGGCATCTAAGAGACCGTAAATTTTGTTGTACAAATCCATCTCTTCATCGGTGAGATTCATCGCGGCAAAAAGGGCATCTTTGGCAAACAAATAATCACAAACAGTGGCTTGTTTAAAAAGGTCCTGCTGCTTTAATTCCATTTGCTGGCGATATCGTGACAAAAGAAAGTAAATTTGTGCCTGAAAGGCAAACTGGTCCGGATTTTCGTAAAAAGAACCCAAAAAAGGATTTTCCTTGGCTTCTTCCAAAATAAGACGCGCATTCGTGTCCTTGGCTAACATTTGGGCCAAAGAAGATTTGCCAACCCCAATGGGGCCTTCAACAGCAATGTATCGAATTTCAGCCATAGAAAAAGGTTTCTATAGCATCGGAATGATGGAATTGTCTAGGTGGATGTGGGGGGATGTAGGGACCCCGCACCGCGGGGTCCCTACGGAAAACAAAATCAAACCTTCCCCACCAACATGATGGCAATAACGAAGGAGAAAAGGACCAGCGATTCAATAAGAGCCAAACCCAAAATCATTGGGGTTTGAACTTTGGATGCAGCACCGGGATTGCGGGCAACACCTTCCAACGCACTGGCTACCGCCCGGCCTTGACCCAAGGTACCGCCCAAGGCAGCCATCCCCATACAAATACCGGCTCCAATGGCCACCAAACTGCCACCAGACGAACCAGCACCAGAGGCTTCTTCAGCCATGGCATAAGCTACAAACAAAAACTGGCCAAAAAAGGCCACTAAAAAGGCACTCAGTTTTTTCATACGTTTTCTCAATCTAAGCCCGGTTTCAATGACTTGCTTGTTTTTCATTGTCGGGCTGCCCTTTCCCGCGTAACGGGATCGAAACAAGTTTCCCGAAAAGCTCCATTCCCTTCTACAAGGAATGGCACTCAATCAATGTTCTTCGTGGGCGACTGCCAAACCGATATACACCGTTGACAGAAGCGAAAACACAAAGGCCTGCACCAGCGAGACAAAGATACCAAAGGCCATGAATATGACCGGCACCACCAATGGCACCAGGTCGGAAAAAATTCCAAGGACAATATGATCGCCCGTTAGGTTTCCAAAAAGACGAACCGCCAATGTCAAAGGGCGAACAAAATGACTGATTAATTCAATAAGCATCATTAAAGGGGCAATATAAATAATGGGGCCCATAAAATGGTGGAGATAGTTTTTGAACCCTTGTTCTTTAATGCCCAAGTAATTGTAGTAGACAAAAACAGTGAGAGAAACGGCCAGATTGGTACTTACATTGGCGGTAGCCGGTGAAAAACCAGGGATGGCTCCCAAAAGACTATTGACCAATACATAAATAAAAACCGTTCCAATAAGCGGAACATATTTGTGTGCATTATGGCCAATGACTGACTCCATAAAATTAAAAACACCTTCCACGACAACCTGAAAAATATTTTTGAGGGAAACCCTTCCTTCAGGGATCACTTCATCTGCACTCTTTTTTAAACTTTTTCTGTAAAGGAAGGAGGCCAGAATGAGAAGGATGGCAACAATGAGGGCTGAAAAAACATGCCCACTTTTTGAATTGATCACTGAAGGAAAAAGCCATTCCAACAAGCTAAAACCATGTTCCATAAAAACTCCTTAAGTTAGATGGAAAGACGAAACCCCTGTATCACCACAGAAACAATCACACACCCAAAGCCGGCCAACAAAGCCACCGGGTTGATGGACGTCTTTAAAAGTAAAAGGGCCACAATCCCCATAAGCCCCAGCATTTTGATAAGAAACAACCCGCCCCATTTAAGATTTTGGTCTTCGGTATCCGTCACCAATTTGGAGATGAGCTTGGCCAAAAAACGAAAATTATAAAGCCCCAAAACACTGCCAATGATCAGCCCCCCCACAACGGCCACGCTGGGCCACAAAAAAAGAGCCACGCCTACGGAAACAAGCGCCATGAAAGCAGCGAGCTTTTGTATTTTGAGAATGGGCAGAAAATCATTCGACATGGTCAGTGTCCTCTTTTCCAAGTCTTAAAAGACGAATCAAATTATAAAAACCCAATACCGCACCCAAAACAACCCCCGCAACCATGAGCCAGGGTTCGGTGTTCCACCGAGAATCCAACCACTTCCCTGCATACAACCCCAACACAACACTCACCACCATTTGAATCCCCACGGCGCTATAGAGGCCGTAAGTGACAAGAAATGTATTCTTGTTTTCAGGTTTCATGAAAGGTGGGAACGCCCTAACATAGGAAGAGAAAGGGAGTCAATGGGTTATCAAACGGAAATCTTATCATGGGGTGTTATCTGACAAATAGCTTTCCATTTTCTCCAACCTATCCAAGAAAAAGTCCTGACTCCATAAATCCAAACTTTGGCGCTCACTCCCCTTAGCAAACCGCATAATGTCGGTTTTGGCATCGGCCCAATCAATGGACTGAATCATCTTTTTCATTTCGAGCAGATACCAAGATGGAGTTACTTGAATATCCTGCCCTTCCCACGCACCATTTTGGATAAGAGCGTTTTGAAGGAAGGTGAAATTGGGTTTAATTTTTCGAGCCACATACCACAACAAATCATACCAATCGCGCCCCTTGGTATATTCGCGACACAAAAGTGCGTGGCTTTTACCTGCAAAAAGGCTGGGCAAATCTTGCGTAGTCACGACAAACGGAAAGGGGAAATCAAGGTATTTGATTTCAAAATCGCTCCCAACGGGGGGATTTGTGTCTAATTCAAATTTGATTTTGATTTTTTGTGTTGGGTCCCCAAAACTCACGTTCAATAATTTCCCAAGGGATGTGTCTTTGAGAAAGAATTTTTTGACGGCATTGTCCATTTTAGAACGGTCTTGAAATTCAGCTTCGATACCAAAGGCCAAGAATTCCTGAGTCATTTGTTGCAAACAGGGATCCCAAATGAAGTGGGGATCGGGTTCTTTAAGGATGAAATCCAAATCCTCCGAAAACCGGTTGATACCATGCAAAATCCTCAAACATGTGCCCCCTTGAAAAGCTGCGTTCTTAAAAAATCCGCTCCGCGACAGGGCTGCAAGGGCAATCTCTTGGACAATTTCTTTCAGCGCGTTTGCAACATCCTGCTTTGAGACGCAATGGTACGTGTCAAATCGTTCCTGAATGATTTGAATATTCACTGAAGATCCCTCATGACTCCCTTTAAAAAACGCTGCACGCGCCGGCTCGGATAATTATTGAACAGCATCTCAGCATCGGCATGAAAACTCGAAACGACATCCTCTTCTTCCTCGACACGCAAACTCACATACACGGGATGAATCCCCTTCCAATCCTTTTTGTTGACATGCACGTAATCCGCAAGTGCGGTCCAAGGACGGGCCATATAAAAAACACCGTCATTTTGCTTTTTAATTTCCACTCCTGCATAAAAAACTTTTTTCGGGACACAATGGAAAGTGAAAATGCCCAATGAATTCGTCAATACGTAGGATCGCTTCATGGAGGCCGAAGCAACGGTCACCACTCTTTCGGGAATCCAGCCATGATAGGAAAGAGCCGACTCCAAGCTAATGTAGGAAGGCCCATAAATTCGAAAAGCCAATTCAAATAAATCAATGTACCTTCGATTCAGAATGTATTTGCGGTTCACACAATAAAGCCCCCTTTTGACCGGAATAAGATCCCCTTTTTTGATGGCCCGCTTCACCCAACTATGCCGTGCATGGGGCGTCACACGCATGAGATGGGCCAATTCAATGTCGGTTAAGAATGGATCAGAAATGTCTTGAAGATAGTTAGTACGCATAATTTTTGTTTAATACTGTCATTTAGTGACAGTTTCTTACAAAAATAAGCATTAAGCAAGAGCTTTTTCGAAGACTTGAAGAGTTTGGTCTAGATCGGCGTTCGTGTGTGAAAGTGAAATAAACCCCGCCTCAAAGGCCGAAGGAGCTAGATAAACCCCATTTTCAAGAAGGGTATGAAACACTTTTTTGAATTGATTGGCATCGGCCATGCGCGCCGAATCAGCATCCATGACAGCCCGGGCAGAAAAGAAAAAGGAGAACATCGACCCTGCACGATTGATTTGAATGGGGACTTTGGATTTGGAAGCCGCTTTTTTCAGACCTTCTTCCAAATACTTTCCTTTTTGCTCGAGGGATTCATAAATCCCAGGTTTTTCTAATTCCTTTAATGTAGCCAACCCCGCCGCCATGGCCAAGGGGTTACCTGAAAGTGTTCCGGCCTGATACACAGGCCCTACGGGGGCGACCATTTCCATGATTTCTTTTTTCCCGCCATAGGCTCCCACAGGAAGCCCACCTCCAATAATTTTTCCCAAAGTGGTGAGATCGGGAATAATGCCATAGAGTGCCTGCGCCCCCCCTTTGGCCACACGAAAGCCCGTCATCACCTCATCAAAAATAAGCAGGGCCCCTTCATTGGCCGTCATCTCACGCAACCCTTGCAAAAAAGCTTTTTGAGGAAGAATACACCCCATGTTGCCAATAATAGGTTCAACAATAACTGCCGCAATTTGATTTTTATGCTCGTTGAAAAGTTTTTTTACAGAGGAAAGGTCATTATAATCGGCAATGAGTGTGAGGCTTGCAAAATCAGAAGGAACGCCTGCACTATCCGGCGTCCCCAAGGTTTGCGCCCCCGACCCCGCTTTGACTAAAAGATAATCGGCATGCCCGTGATAGCACCCATCAAATTTGATGATTTTAGCCCGCCCCGTAAAACCGCGTGCCGCACGAATAGCCCCCATGACAGCTTCCGTGCCCGAATTAACAAAGCGGACAAGATCAAGCGATGGAAAAAATCCCTTCACCTTTTGGGCCAATTCAATCTCTTTGGGGGTGGGGGCTCCAAAGCTCAGCCCATTTTTCATGGTTTCATGAATCGCTCGCAACACTTCCGGATGAGCATGCCCTAAAATAGCCGGCCCCCAACTTCCCACGTAATCGATGTACTCATTCCCATCGGCATCCCAAATTTTAGAACCCTTGGCACGCGTAATAAAAAGCGGCGTCCCCCCCACGGATTTAAAGGCTCGTACAGGGGAATTTACTCCGCCCACAAGGTGTTTTTGAGCTTCGTCAAAGAGTTTTTGGGATAGGTCAAAGGTCATGAATCATAACCTTGTTGAAGGTTAAGCCACATTTCAGGTTGTGAAGGTTTTCTTTTTTTGATCATCATATTTCTTCTTCACGTTGCCTGCGTATAAAATCCCCAAGTAAGGGAACTGCAAATGAGTAGCGGCCATGCCTATTTTTGTAGACAAGGCCATTGTCAGCCAGTTTTACCAGCATCTGATTAATATGGCTGGCACTAAATGATTTGGGAAGCACCTCACGCGACTTCTCTACAACATCCTGAACAGAAAATTCTTCATCACAATGGGGAAGCTCGGAAATAACAGATAAAAGTACTCTTTGACGGTCTGTCACACGATTCCATCGACCCGCAAAAAAATCGGTGTCAAGTTTTCGTACCATCCCGGAAACCGTAACATTCGGATTAACCTTTCCTCCAGATTTTTGTTGAAGGTAAGAATCAAACATCTCACGGCATAAAAACTGAATAAAATAAGGATACCCTCCCGAAAATTTCACAATTTCTTGCGTTGCCACGGAACTAAAACGCACTTGTGAATTTGTTTGTTCCATTGGTTTTAAAATAGCATCACGACTTTCATTTTCATTAAGACGACCAAGGGTCATGATATGAAACATACGTTCTGAAAAAGTTCTAGCTTCAACAAGTTTTGGAAACAAAGTGGGGAGTCCTGTTAATACAAGGAAAAATGGTATTTCCTTTTTTTGGATTGACTGAAAAACATCCAACAAAAGAGATAAGGGGTATTGTTGGCTTGCAGCCTGATCACTTAAGTTTTGAGCTTCATCGTAAGCTAAAATAATCCCCTGACAATGGCTGCCTTTAAGGCATGTCCACACAAGTTCCAGTACGGCTTTTAATTTGTCCGAAGCCAATCCGGGAGTTTGGTCATAAACTCGTTTAAGAAGAGAAAAATCGAGATAAATAGGAGACTTCGTTGATTCGACTGCAAAACCAATACGACGTGTTTCAGTTTCATTGACTTTAATGCCCGCTACTAACGGGGCTAAATCAGCTAATATCCTGATACCAATACTATCATCACTGACACTTGCCGATTCTGAAAGATCAGTACCAGCCCATAGCCAATTTTGTTGAATAGCAATTTGTTTGAATGTCTCCAATAAAACCGTTTTACCCACACCGCGTAACCCAGTAAGAACAAGATTAGTAAGAACCGGTTTTTGAGTAAGCATCTGGGCAAACTCATGTTTTTCGTTTTCACGTCCCGCTAAATAAGGAGGAAGATGTCCTGCTCCAGGACGAAATGGGTTAATGGCTAACATATTCATAATAGTTAATGTATATAGATAAAATTAGATATGCGTATAAATTAATAGAATACTATTAATATGTCAACAAATATCACACCGAAGCCCTTGCCACTTCAATAAAGTTTTTGACGGAAGAGAAGGCATCGATGACAGCGGTGGGTTCGTACCCGCAATGGACCATGCAGTCGGCACATTTTTCATTCTTACCGGTGCCGTATTTGTCCCATTCTGTGGATTCCATGAGTTCTTTAAAGGTTTTTGCATAACCTTCCCCCAGCAAATAGCAGGGTTTTTGCCAGCCAAAGATATTACGTGTGGGGTTGCCCCAGGGTGTGCATTGGTAATTCTTTTTACCCATCAAGAATTCCAAAAAATAAGGGGATTGATTAAATTTCCAGCTGGGCTTGCGGTCTTTGAACACTTGTTGGAAAAAATTCCTGGTTTTTTCACGACGCAAAAAATGTTCCTGGTCCGGGGCTTTTTCATAAGCATACCCAGGCGAGACCATCATGCCTTCAATGCCCAACTCCATGGCAAAATCAAAAAACGCGCGTACACGCTCGGGGTTTTCCCCATCAAAAAGGGTGGTATTGGTGGTAAGCCGGAAACCATTGGCCTTGGCCGCTTTGATGGCCTTAACAGCCTGTTCAAAAACACCATCACGGCATACGGCCTTGTCATGTTCCTCTTTAAGGCCATCTAAGTGAACGCTAAAAGTAAGATATTTTGAGGGTTTGAATAAATGAAGCTTGCGTTCAAGCAATAGGGCATTGGTACAAAGATAAATATAACGCTTCTGCTTGATGAGCCCTTCAACAATTTGCTGGATTTCGGGATGAATTAAAGGTTCTCCTCCAGGAATGGAAACCATCGGAGCCCCACATTCTTGGGCTGCTTGAAGACATTCTTCCACGGACAATCGTCGATTCAAGGTTTCTTCAGGGAATTGAATTTTGCCGCACCCCTTGCATTCCAGATTGCAACGAAAAAGGGGCTCTAGCATCAATACCAAGGGATAGCGCTTCACCCCCTTGATTTTTTGCTTCATGACATAACTAAAAACCCTTAACCCTTGTGATAATGGAACGGCCATAAGCTTTGACCTTTTAGTGGGTCCACCAAAAAAATCAACCCCTAAAACGGTACCCTTTAAAAACCTCTTAAAAAAAAGTAGACAAGTAGGATCTTTCCCCCTATCTTCCCGTACAATTAATAACCCTATTAAGGAGGATTTCTCATGAAAAAACTATTTGCACTCTTGGCTGTGTTTGGATTGGTGGCCTTATTAAGTTTAAATGCTTGCAAGAAAGGTGAAGAGCCTGCCTCTGAAGTTCCTGCAACCGAACCCCAAGCCCAACCCGAACCAGCGCCAGCTCCTGATGCAGCCCCCGCTGAAGAAGCCCCTGCTCCAGAAGGCGCTCCTGAGTAATTCATATTCTTGATCGCTCTTTTAAAACACAGCCCAAACGAGAAACATTTTGTTTGTTAGTTTGGGCTTTTGTTTTTGTACCCTTTAAATTTTTAATCTCATCAAAAGGAGTTTTATGTGTCCAAAAACACTTTGCACTAAACTGGGGCCTCTTGCCTTGACACTTTTAAGAGTGGTTGTCGGCGTTATTATGACCGTTCATGGGTGGCAAAAACTAAATGGCATTCCCCAAATCGTGGAAGCCTTCACCAACATGGGTATTCCCAATCCTCAAATCGCCGTTTACCTGGCCATTGCGGGTGAATTTTTAGGTGGGCTTGGACTTATTGTCGGTTTACTTACCCCGGTTGCCGCTTTTGGAGTGGCTTGCACCATGGCCGTAGCCATCTTTAAAGTGCATTGGGCCAAAGGATTGCTGGCTCAAAATGGGGGGTATGAATATCCCCTGACTCTTTTGATGGTGGCCTTGTTTTTTATGACAAATGGGGCAGGGCCTATTAGTTTGGATCGGTTGATCTGTAAAAATAAAAACTGCAAACCCAAATGATCTGGTAGCAGCTTCTGGTCCCCGAGCGAAGTCGAGGGGCCAAGGTGTTCTCCCTTCGACTTCGCTCAGGGAGCAGCGTTAGCGCCGCCCCTACGTCATCTTACATACATCGTCTTTACATTCACAAATTCTCTTGTCCCAAAAACTCCCAATTCACGTCCAAAACCCGAGTTTTTTATCCCCCCAAAGGGAAGTCTTGGATCTGATTTAACCGCTGTATTCACAAAACAGTTTCCCGCTTCCATCTGTTTGGCCACTTTTTCTGCATGATTTATATCTTTTCCGATAACACAGGCACCCAAGCCGTAAGATGTGTCATTGGCAAGCTTGATGGCTTCCTTTTCATTTTTGGCATAAAAAATAACAGCCACGGGGCCAAATAATTCTTCACTGTAGGCAGGCATGTCTTTAGAAACACCGGTTAACACCGTGGGCGGATAATAAAAACCGACCCCTTGAGGAAGCTGCCCTCCAAGTAAACACCGAGCCCCGGCCTTGATACTTTTTTGTACTTGACGGTGGAGATTTTTTCGCAAATCACTTCTGGCCATGGGGCCCATGTTTGTATGAGGGTCCAACGGATCCCCCATTTTTTTCCGGCTCATTTTTTCAACAACATATTTTTCAAATTCCTTTTTGTGGTGACCAACCAGGATAAACCGTTTGGCCGCGATGCAGGTTTGCCCTGCATTATTCATGCGTGCGTTCACACATAAATAGGAAGCCTCTTCAAGATTGGCATCTTCCAAAATAACATAAGCATCGCTCCCTCCCAGTTCTAAAACACATTTTTTTAAATGAGCCCCCGCTAATGAGGCAACAGCACGGCCTGCTCTGGGGCTTCCAGTAAGAGTGATTCCGGCAATAGTTGGATGAGCGATGATTTTTTCCACTTTGGCTTCAGGAATAAGAAGAGCCTGAAAAACTCCCGGGGGAAAACCGGCTTTTTTAAAAACTTCTTCAAGGGCCAAAACACATCCGGTGGTATTAGGAGAATGTTTGACTAAAAAAGTGTTTCCCGCCATCAAAATGGAACCAGCGGCCCGAATGACCTGCCAAAAAGGAAAATTCCACGGCATAATGCCCAACACCGTCCCCAAGGGATCAAAGGACACATAAGTTTTTGTCGCCTCTGTTTGAACAATTTCCGGCACCAACCAATCTGCGGCCTTGTCAGCAATAAACTTAAGCCCCCAAACACATTTTTCAACTTCACTAAGAGCCTGCCCCAAGGGTTTGCCCATTTCCTGGGTCATAAGTTTGGCGTAATCATCTTTTTTTTGTTCCAATAAAACAGCGGCCTTTTTTAAAAAAAGGCCCCGTTCATCAAAAGACAAGCGGCTCCATGACAAATAAGCTGATGAGGCTTGATCGATTTTTTGCTGAATGGTTTTGTCTGAAAAAAACCGGTAAGTAGCGATAATTTTTTCTGTGGAAGGATTGACCGTTTGGAAATTCACGGCCTGAAAATGCCACGGGACCAAGGGAAGGTCAAGAAAGAGACCACGTCCCTAGGAGCCTGTCGGGGAAACATTTTTAGTAATTCATGATCGGCAACAGCCCCGGTTTTTGATATAAGGAGGCAT
>MGPH01000041.1:21698-23024 GCA_001797365.1 Deltaproteobacteria bacterium GWA2_45_12 | reverse complement strand
TTTATTAAACAACAAAAAATAGCAGCGTGATGGTTATCAAACAATTTCAACTAAGAATGGGATTGACCCCTTTGGAACAACTTGCTTCATATAAAAAACCTGATGAATCAGATTGGGTTTGTGTGACTGGATTACCAGAAGAATATATCCCTAGAAAATTGGCAGAGAAGCTTATTATTAAAGGAGGCTGTATTATATTATGGTGCACTCCACTCGATCCGGATATTTTGGATATTCAGCCAAAATTAAATAGAAATAAAGATATAGCATTAGATTACCCGGAAACAGCCGAAAGTTTAGAATCTGGGCAAGAAGTGAATAATCCTAATCCAGAAGGCTTAAGTGGTAGTGGGGTTTGGTTAGTGCAGCCAAATCCTAAAGAAAATATATGGCATCCTGAATTATTTCACCTAATTGGAATTCAAAGAGCGTGGAACTCTAAGAAAAGAATTCTAAAAGCCACACAAATAAAATTGTGGTTGGACCTTATCGAAAAAGATTATCCACGGCTAAGTGGGACTTTATCAAAAAAAGCTAGGTCCCAAGACATGACTATGGACTAGTTTGGCGAAAAGAAGCCCATCTGGCCGCATGTCCAAATAAATTTTTTCAAGGATACAATCCCCTTGTCAGCATGGCTTTTTCCAATTTTCGTATGGCTAGCGCCATGGCGGCGGTGCGCATGTCGAATTTTTCTTTTTGGGCTAAATTGGTAACCTGGTCAAAACTTTGCGTCATAATGTCCCACAAGCGCTGGTTGATTTCTTTTTCGTTCCAGAAAAAACTTTGAAGGTCTTGCACCCATTCAAAATAAGAAACAATCA
Organism: Deltaproteobacteria bacterium GWA2_45_12; assembly: GCA_001797365.1. Taxonomy (NCBI): domain Bacteria; class Deltaproteobacteria; species Deltaproteobacteria bacterium GWA2_45_12. The sequence goes on along the minus strand of MGPH01000041.1, from coordinate 22,200 downwards.
CACCCCCGGCATTGGCCAAGATATCTGGAATTACAAAAATATCCGTATCGTTTAAAATGTGCGCCGCGTCCCTTGTCACCGGGCCATTGGCTGCTTCGGCTAGAATACGGCATTTAAGCTTGCTCACATTTTTTTCGTGAATCACCCTTTCGATGGCAGCGGGGATAAGAACTTCGCAATCCAAAGTAAGTAAATCTTCATTGGAAATAAAATCTCCATGCGGGTAACCCTTTAAAGTTTTGTGCTCTTCCAAGTATTGATTAACAGAATCATAAGCAAGTCCCTTGGGATTAAAAACCCCACCGTGGACATCGCTGACGGCAATAACCGAACACCCCAATTTTTCAAGTTTCCTAAAAGCAGCGGCCCCCACCTGCCCCATCCCTTGAATGACCACACGCATTTTTTCATCAAGCGTCATTCCCAGTTTTTCGGCTGCTTTCAAAACACAGTAAGCCACACCGCGACCGGGGGCTTCAACCCGTCCCAAGGTTCCGCCAAT
>MGPH01000041.1:19588-21677 GCA_001797365.1 Deltaproteobacteria bacterium GWA2_45_12 | reverse complement strand
GTGTACCGCCGGGTCAGACGTTGCAACTCAGCGCGACTTAATACTGTGGGGTCCACACAAACACCCCCCTTCGCCCCACCCAAAGGAAGCCCCACCACAGCGCACTTCCAGGTCATGGTCATGGCCAGGGCCGCCACTTCCCCTAAATTTACATGGGGATTATAGCGCATGCCCCCTTTGTAAGGCCCCAGCGAATCGTTGTGCTGAATGCGAAACCCCATCACCGTTTCCACTTGGCCATTATCCCTTCGAAAAGGCACGGTCACCATAAAGGTGCGCTCTGGCAAGCGGAGCCGACGAATGATGTTTTTATCACACCCGATGCGATGGGCTACTTCTTCAAAATTTTTCTGAACATCCAAAAAAAAGGGGTCTGTGTTAAAAGGATCAAAAGGAGTCATGAAAATAGGATAGCTTAAAATGGAACCCGTTTCTTCAATTTTTTTTTGCTGTAAACACCCCAAGCAAACTCAAGGTCATAGGAATTAAGCTAAAAAGCCCTGAAACCGTGAGCGTAGGGGATGAAAAACTCGGGGCAAGCTCCCCGAGTTTGATCTGAGCGACCCTTCGACTCTCCGCCTTCAGCGGATCGCTCAGGGTTATCCATCATTTTATTTCGGCCCCAAGGGGCCGAGTTGAGTCGAAGGATAAAATTTGTTTTGACAGGAGACCATGACTACCCTAAGGTTATCCCCATTAAGGAGAAAACTTATGTTTCGTTTAGGCCCCTGGGAAATTGTTTTGATTGTTGCCGTGGTGATTATTATTTTCGGCCCCAAAAGACTGCCCGAATTAGGCAAGGGCATTGGCCAGTTTTTCAAGAATTTTAAAAGCAGCATCAGTGGCGAGGATAAAGACAAAAACGACAAACAAAATCCTTCAGCGTAATTTTAAAAAAGCTGTCTTTTTCTTCATTCCCACAAGACTTGCACCCCATAAAATCATCATCAAACCCAAAGCGGTAATAGGGATGGCCCTGGTTTGCTTAAGCTGGCAACCGCTTCCCTTATCAGAATCATCAAGAGCGGTTCCCACAACAGTGCTATCAATAAGTTCCTGCGCTTCATCCGAAGCACCCGAGGTCACACTGCAATCGGTGGCGCTGGAAACTGTGGCAAAAAAATTGAACCCCGCTGCCGTGCTTCCCGAGGTAAAATCACAAGTGTCGTCGATGGCCCCCATCACATCGGATTGAATAGCGCACAAGCTCTGGCTGGCAGGGCTTGACGTGGCTGTTCCTGACAAATCTTCATCGGTTAATTCCGTATAGGAAGCGCATAGCGTCATCCCCGCTTGAATGGTCCCCGAAATAGAAACCGTGCAAGTTTCCCCGGCACCGCAAGAGCTTAAAGAAAAGGTAAGATTGGTTGGTGTTTCCAACGCGCCATTGGCCCCATTTTGGACCGTGTATATTTCATTGATGGCCACAACGGGGGAACAAAAAGTATTATTGCTGTTAACCGCCACATCGACCGTACTCCCGTTAATATCGAGATTTTGATTGTTGTAACAAAAATTGTTGCTGCTTAAGGTGGCATCATCAATTAACTGTGTTGTCGAGGCAGGAATAATCCCGTCGGTATCAGGGGATGTTGTATAGGCACGAAATTGCGCCCCGATGTCTTGAACACCTCCCGTTAAAAAAGCCCGCGTTCCGCTGAGATTGGCTCCGATATTATTACCGCTAATGGTAAGCCCGTCTCCGCCGTTAACCAGCAACCCAATCTCGCTCGCCGTTGCAATGTAATTATCCGTCAGGATGGCGTTGGTCGCATCGACAAGAGCGATGTTGTAGTCATTGGGGTTGGATAAAATCCGAAGCCGCAAACCAAAAATACTTTCATCGGCGGTAAGTGCATCGACACTCTCTCCCAAAAGCGCAATGGTAAATCCATAAACAGTGGAGCTTTGCAGAGTAAAATTATCACCCGTCGTCCGCACAGCAACGCCCGTGTTCTCACCGTCGATGATGCAGTTGTTGATGGTTCCCCCATTGCCGGACCAATTGAATAATCTTGTAGTGGCGGCATAACCACTGGTGGCCAAAGTGACATCCCCCCCGCAATTAAGGGTGATATCATTTCCCGTA
>MGPH01000041.1:0-19561 GCA_001797365.1 Deltaproteobacteria bacterium GWA2_45_12 | reverse complement strand
AATGCAACCATCGGTAGATGTAAGGGCAATGGCCCCAATTTCGCAAGCCGCACCACTCCATGCATTATCAAGCTGGTCATCAGCCGCACACTGGGCCGCTGTACCTGCATCGATGGCAACGCTTGTTCCAAGCAAGGGATAATTAGATTGCCCGGCTGTGGCTGAAGAAGAAAAAACGTCGAGCCCCGCCGTCGTTTCACCAATTTCTCCAACGGCAGCAAAGCCAATGGTATCACAAACAATATTGGTTGCATTCCCTCCCGTTGTAGCCGCACCGTTATAAAACCCATCATTGCCAATTCCGGTAGCTGTGTTGTCACAAAAAATGGAATTAAAGGGATTAATGGTTGTCCCCGCCTCTATATAGACACCTCCCCCATTAGTGCTGGCGGTGTTATCAGCGATCGTTACATTGGTTAATGTGAGAGTCCCAGTACCAAGATAGATGGCCCCACCATTGGAAGCGCTATTTTGTGAAAAAGTGGAGGTAGTCACCGTGGTCGTTCCGTCCGAATAAATGGCCCCGCCATCGATCAAAGTTGCTTCGTTATCGACAAATGCACTGTCAGTAACGATGAGAGTGCCACCAGCGTTGACATAAACGGCAGCTCCAACATCCTCTGTAGAATTGGATAAAAAAGTACTGCCATTAATGGTCACCGTGGTGCCCGAGCCTATCTGGATGGCTCCTCCCCCCCCTGCAAAAGTATTATGGCCCACACAATTTTCAATGATGCTGTCATTAATGACCAAATCTCCGTTCACGACATTAAAAGCTGCAGCCGCCTCAGGGGACCCCACATCAAACCCGTCAATGGTGCAATCATTGATTGTAATGGTAGTTGTACCCGCACCATCATCAATGGTCATAACACGAAAATCTCCAAAAACTCCTCCACCATAATCGATAACAGCCCCATTGCAGTTAATGGTCAAATCATCCGTGCTGGTATATTGAAGTGCATCCGCAAAAAAACCGCTACCATCTGTACTTATTGTATAAGTCGTAGCAGCCGTCAATTCGACGGTATCCGCTCCTGCCGACGCTGCAGCTGCATTGATGGCGCCACGAAGCGTGCAAGTTCCACCTCCTGCCACGCATGTTCCGATGGCATCTGAATCGTCTGTACTATTCACCGTAAATGTGGCCGCATGAGCCCAGCCTTGCCCAAAAGCAAACACAAACACAAATCCCCAAATTAATTTTTTTATGAAATCGGTCATTGTCTCTTCCCTTGTTCTCATCAATTAAATCGCGAATCCAAAGCAAGGTTATGTACTCCCACTTGGAGTGTGCCCGTTGTATCTTCACCCAAATAAACAAACACTTCAGAATAGGTTGGGGCCCCACGCGGTTTTTGGCCATAGAACAAACGGGTCACTTCATCAGTATCAAACTCATAAGCAAAAATAATTCTCTCCGTGGGCGCTTCATCGGGAATCGCATCACACAAAACAAATTCGCCATCCGTGGTCCATGTGCAGTTGGTAATATCGGTCAACCCATCTGCATCACTTGCAATTTCTGTTTGGGTCACCCCGTCACTGTAAAAAAGACTGCGGTTGTCACTGCCATCCAGACACTCGTACACAAAATCGGTTCCATCCGTGGCGGGATTCGCTTGGGGATTACGCATGCGACAGGCTGAAGCAAACAGGGTAATGGGTGAAATGAAAGCATTCGTCCCAATGGTTCCATCGAGATCATAAAGTTGCATTTCATTGGTTCCCGCATTAAATTCTTTGGCCACCAAAATAGCTGTATCCGTTGCCGGGGCCACTTCCAAAACATCCACTTGCCCTTCGGCAGGGGTAATCGCGATTTGAGTTGCTGTTGCGGTGGAAGTATCAATATTTTGCAAAACTAAAGTTCCCGTACCATCATCAATAGCCGTCGCCAAGTAAGCGTCATCGATATAGTTGTCGATGCTATCGCCGTCGGTGTCCCCTAAATCGGTCACGGCACCCGTCGCTAAAAGTGCACTTAAAACATTACCGGACGAATCAAGCCCAAATAAAAAAGTTTCATCATCGGCAAAACCAATTTGAGTCATGCATTCTGAAAGTTCACCCGATGCTGTAAGCCGGTATGGGAACCCCCCCACAATAAGAGTACGCGCCATCAAGAGTTCGCCTGAATTTGTTTGCGTGCAATAGGCCGCATAATTATCTCCCGCCGCCACGGCCACTGTTTGGTTGCCTGTGATGTTTGTGATGAATTGATTGGAATGGGCGGTATCGATCACATCATCGGCTGCATCACAAATGAATGTCACCGGATAACTCCCTGTTCCATTGGCCCCACGCACAATAAATAAAACGGCTGACCCACAGGCATTGCCTTCAATGTCACAGGTGAAACTGCGATCCGAAGCTGATGTGTCGGTGCATAAAATATTTCCATTCACATAACCATCGACTGTCACATTGGCCACTTGGGTTTTTCCCGAAACAATGGTGTGCGTTCCTCCATGCGAAGCCAAAACACCTTGCATTAAAGCCTGATTGATATTTCCATTACCCCCACTGATTTCAAAACTGAATTGAGTGGCATCCACAGGGTCAACCCCCTTGGCAATGGGAACAGGAATATCAATGGGCTCACTGGTTGAAAAATTGGGTGATTCACTTCCCGGAACAATCGATTCTCCACTGGCATTGCTGCCAGAAGAAATGGAGCCACATGACATGGACGACTGCCCACCGCCACCACAGGCAAAAAGGCCAAACAAAAAAAGAAGAAATAAAATGTTTTTAAAAAATCCATTCCTCATACTTGTTCCAACCCCGTGTTGATTTTAACACATCTCTTTTATTAACGAATACAAAGACTTCCCGAATAACCCACTAAATTGCAAGGTTCATGCCAAAAATGATCCGCCGCATCATGTATAACTATTTAATATTACTAATTTATTTTAAAATTTCCGAAGTAGGATTTGAAAAACTCGTCTATGATTGACAAATTCTCATTTTGAAAATGGCAAATTTGGCCCTTTTTACGGAAGAGAATAAAAATAACGATTAAGGACACTTACTTGTAACCCCCCCGTACCATCCATGCTTAAATAACCAATCAAACGTGAATCTTGAGGGTGAGCCACAGCTTGAATTCCGGGTGTAAGAACATAAGGACTTTGGGCGAGCGCATCAAAAATAGCCACCACTTGTTCTGTCATTCCCTGTTTCACAAAAGTGGTATTAAACACAATGGAACCATCCTGGGCATAATTACTTCCGGATAAATCACGATGCCCAAAACTTTCTCCAACAACAACATGGGCTGCCATAAAATCGCTGGTAAACAAATCAACACGTCCTGAGTCACGCACACACTCAAAACTAAACTCATCATGAGTGATGGGTTTTACTTGGGGGTTACGCAATTGATGACAGCTAATATCCGGATCGGTCGTATTCACAACGCCCCTTGAATTTTTCCAATAAGTTTTTCCCTTGTATTGATCCAGATTGGTTCCGCTGAAATCATATTGTTCAACAAAGAAATGCCCGGAATAAGTGTCCATGGCCACTTGGGGATATTCACGAATGCACAAAAGATGATTATTATCCACCCACGTGCATTCAATATCTTCGGATAAACCCGTCATTCCAATCACAATACCATCACTTGATGTGGCCACACTTCCATCACATTGCACCGGCTCAATCAAAACTTCACCATCGGCTGTTTCAGTCGCTGCATAATTTCCATTGGGCGAAAGACTTAAATATCTTCCCAGCAAGGGGGCATCCGAAATGGTCACTGTTTGCCCATCGGCACTACGCACACAACGAATATCACCTCCCTGATTTAAATAAACAGCCACACTTCCACTCGGATGAACCTGGAAATGATCCCCATCTTCAGTAAGATTGGCAAAATTTTCAAAAAAACCACCCGATAAAGAAGGCACATAAGCCAAATGCGGCGTTCCACCGGCATCCAACGCATTAAAGCTTACAAAGCCGGCGTTCATGTTCGGCTTTTTATTTTCGATATCAGTTATATTGGTAATTTGAACGGTGTAAGGATTGTGGCGTGCAAAGGGAAAAACTTGGGCTACGTTAAAAGGAAAAACTTTTTCTTGAACCGTCACAATAACAGGAGCACTACAAGCCCCGTTTTCAAAAACACACAAAGCGACAGGTTCTCCTACGCCGGCTTCCAAACATTGTGAAAAGCCTCCCACATTATCCGCCGTAATCGTGGCCAATAATTGGCTACTGGCACCATAAGCTCTGACACTGGCATGAGCCAAAACGGTGTCGGGTAAGCCTTGAATGCAAATGCCAACATCCACACCGTCCGCATAAGCCACATTCATGAAAAGAGAATTTGTTTTGGGTGAAGGAATATGAAGTTTGGCTTGCCCACCGTGGTCTACATCAGCTGAAACACGAGTTGCATCCACGGGGTCAATGCCCTTGGCGATGGGAACAGGAATATCAATGGGCTCACCCGCCGCCTCAAAAGCTTTGGCATCGTCTTTTTTATTACTCTCTTGGGTGGCTCCATTCCCTCCAAGCCCGCCCAAACCTCCAAATCCGGAGCCACCCCCAGCCCCACCACCACAAGAAACAGAAAAAATAATCAATAAAAGCCCAAAAAACTTAACTATGGAACGCCCTATTCCATTTCCATTATTTGTAACAAATTCAAAACGCATACCTTTCCCTCGCTTTCATTATCCTTTAACTAAGCAAGCTCCATGCCAAGGGAAAGCCATGTAATCATTTGAATAATAATGACTATTTAATTTATTCTCTTATATGAATGTTCTCAAATTGAAAACTTATCACTCTGAATAAATTTGCTGTTATCAAAATGATAGAAATGAATGACCAAAAAACAAAGCCCCTAAAATTTTTTTAGGGGCTTTAGAGGAGGAGAAAATGGAACAACCAAACACCTTTTAAAAATCAGGGCACAGCTCTTGAAAGAGCCGGTTTAAATCATCTTCGGAAGAATAATAAATCACTAGCTTACCTCGCGCTCCCGACGATTTAATTTCAACCTTGGTGGCCAGGGCTTTTCGTAAAGCCTCTTCCAAACCTTTATAGCGGGAATGATTATCTGAAATGCTGGTTTCCACTTCTTTGACTTCCAGCTTTTCTTTTTTCTCAGCCGCTTTTTCTTCGGCTTCTTTAAATTTTTTGGCCCAGTTTTCAATTTCACGGACCGAAAGATCGTTTTTGATCACTTCATCCGCTAATTTTTGCTGGAGTTGGGTATCTTCAACAGCCAAAAGAGCCCGTGCATGCCCCATGGTAATTTTGCCCGCAATGATATACGCACGAACATCTTCCGGTAATTTGAGTAAACGCAAAGTATTGGCAATGCTAGACCGATCTTTACCCACACGCTTGGCCAATTCATCCTGAGTATATTGATATTTACTAATCAGTTCTTTGAAGGCCAAGGCTTCTTCAACGGGATTTAAGTCTTGGCGTTGGATATTTTCAATAAGAGCCAATTCTAAAGTTTCATTGGCATCAACATCTTTAATAATGACAGGAACTTTTTCTAAATGAAGTTGTTTTGCGGCACGGTAACGGCGCTCGCCTGCGATCAGTTCATATTTACCACCCCCTAAAGCTCGCACAATCAAGGGCTGCAAGATGCCTTTTTCTTCGATGGAAGCGGCCAATTCGTCAATGGCCGACTTATCAAACAATTTTCGAGGTTGATTGATATTGGGAACCACATCTCCCAAAGGACATTCCATATAAACCTTACTGACTTCCGACCTAATTCCTATGGGGATAAGAGAACTTAACCCTCTGCCTAAAGCGCGTCTTTCTTCCATCATAATTTTTTCCTCCTCAAAAGTTTGAATGTTTAACTGTTAGAATTAACAAGAACTAGGCCCCCTTTTTGGATAAGCCCGGAACGATAAATAATTTCTTGAGCCAATTTTTGATACATTTCAGCACCTCGTGATTTAGCATCGTAAAGCTGAATGGGTTTCCCGTGCGAAGGGGATTCCGATAATTTCACACTGCGGGGAATCACCGTTTCAAAAGCTTTTTCTTTGAAATAAGAACGCACTTCCTTTTCAACTTGGCGTGAAAGATTGTTACGAGTATCAAACATGGTTAATACAATCCCCCCGATGGTTAAATCAGGATTCAATGATTGCTGGATTAAATCAATGGTATGAACCAGCTCTGAAATTCCTTCCAAAGCATAATATTCACATTGAACTGGAATAATCACTGAATCAGCTGCTGTGAGCGCATTCACTGTCAACAGGTTAAGAGAGGGAGGGCTATCAATAAGAATAACGTCAAATTCGTCTTGAATGTCCTTAATAGCATTTTTGAGCTTTGTTTCACGGGCAAAGGCAGCCACTAATTCAAGCTCGGCGCCAATCAAATCACGGTTGGAAGGAGCTATGAAAAGATTTTCTATATCCGTTTTACGGATAATGCTTTTCATGCTGACCTCACCAATCAAGGCATGATAAATACTCTTTTCAACTCGATATTTATTCACTCCCAAACCACTTCCTGCGTTTCCTTGAGGGTCCATATCGATAATCAGGACCTTTTTGCCAAAACTGGCGAGAGCCGTACCAATATTAACCGTCGAGGTTGTTTTACCAACCCCTCCTTTTTGATTACAAAGAACTATTGTTTTCACGTGAAACCTCCTTTATGTCGGATAATGTAGGGCGATTTTCTTTATATTTGAGATAAGAAGCAAGATAAAAATGTACATTTTTATGTGCATTTTGAAAAGATACCTTAAAATATATAATCATATTGTGTACTTAACTAATTTCACGTGAAACAGATTTTTTCAAAAAAATGAGTTGGCGTTCGTAGTTTTTTGGCTTGATTGTATAAGAAATAATTGGATCAGCCGCTAGGCCAGACAATTCAAGTGTTTGCGGGTGGTCTATTTTTTGATTTTTCCCTGCCATGAATAAAAGATGTCCATCATTATGTACATATTTGATACAAGTATTTGAAAATTCATCTATTTTCCATGTGGCACGACACACAATAAGATCATATTTTCCTAATGGAGTGTTCTTTTGGTCTTTTTTAGCCTCAAGACGGGCATGAATAACACTATGTTGAGGCATTTGAAGTTGAGTAAGGACATACCGAATAAAATTGGTTCTTTTTCTATCGGCATCCAAGAAGGTAATTTTGAAAGGATTAAAAAGAGCAAAAGCAAGCCCAATAAATCCAGCTCCACAAGCTACATCAAGAACCGTTTTCACCTCTTTAAGATGGGTTCTGGTCTCAGAAGCGGCATAAAGGCCATCCATAATATCTTTATCGATAATATCTTCAAAATTTCGGTGCCCCGTCACATTGAAAGTCTCTCTCCACTCTTCAAGCAGACCCAAAAAAACCAAAATCTTTTCTTTTTGTTCACTTGGGAGATCGATTTTATTTTGAGTCAATCGATCATTGAGTAAATGAATGATTTGAGAGGGCATACACTCTTCTATCATGGTCAAAAAAGGACCCAAAGAATAAATTAGGATTCTGATAAAAAATGTAAGGGCGATCAATCGCCCCTCGAAAACGTCTCCCGTAGGGGCGCTGCTTGCCGCGCCCTCTCATAGACACGTTCAATTAAGGGACACAGCAAGCAGCGCCCCTACAGTATATATGTCGTATAATATTCCTAATTGTTTTGATGAATGTCGTATAATGGTTTCACGTGAAACTAGATAAATTGGCAACTTATCCCGGAAAACACTTTCATCGGGATATTATGGCCTTCCGCCCGAAGTTAAAAAATATTTACATCAAGAATATTTTTAAATGAAAGATTGATCCTGCGACTTAAACTCGGCCCCTTGGGGCCGAAATAAAAAAACGGATCAACCCTGAGCGATCCGCCGCAGGCGGAGAGTCGAAGGGTCGCTCAGGATGAAACTCGGGGGCTTGCCCCCAAGTTGTTCATCGACAATTATGTACATTTTAATGTACATCTTTTTGTACGCTAAATTTCTTTACGTAGATGGTGATGATATCAATCGCCGCGGGAGTAATTCCAGGAATACGAGAAGCTTGTCCTAAATTAATAGGGCGCACCTTTGTTAACTTTTCAACAACTTCTTTTGAAAGGCCACTCACTCCCTCATAAATAAAATTTTGGGGAATTAAAAAACGTTCCAACTGTGTTTTTCCATTTCCATAAAACTCTTTTTTCTTAATGTAGCCCTCATAGCGGAGATCGGTTACCAAAGTATCCACCCCTTCTTTAAAAAGATTTTCTAATTGAGATTGATAAGGCAAGTTCAAAAGCAACAATAGATGAAAGGGAAGATTGGGGCGTTTTAAAAATTCAGAAACAGAAACCGCATTTTTTAAAGGAGCTTGGCCCAATTCGAGAAGTTTATTATTTGTTTCTTCCGTGGGGAAAATTCTTGATTGATCCAAAAACTTAAAAGCCTCATCCTGATTTTTCTTTTTCAACAAAAATTGTTCATAGTCATCTTTGGCCAAAAGACCCGCTGCATACCCATAACGACTCAAACGGAAATCCGCATTGTCTTCCCGCAATAAAAGTCGGTATTCCGCACGCGAAGTAAAGAGGCGATAGGGTTCTCCCCCCACTCCCTTGGTCACAAGATCATCTGTAAGTACACCCATATAAGCTTCCGATCTTGAAAAAATGAGGGGTTCCTTTTCCTTTAAAAGAAGGCTTGCGTTCATCCCCGCCAGCAAACCTTGGGCGGCGGCTTCTTCATAACCCGTAGTCCCATTAATTTGACCCGCAAAAAACAGACCCGCAATCGCTTTGGTTTCTAATGAATGCTTGATTTGTGTGGGAGGAACATAATCATATTCCACTGCATAGCCTGGACGAATCATTTCAACATTTTCCAAACCGGGAATGGTTCTTAAAAAGGAAACTTGAACATCATGGGGGAGTGAAGTTGAAAGTCCGTTGGGATAAATTTCACGCGTATCAAGACTTACGGGTTCCAAAAAAATCTGATGACGTTCTTTGTCGGCAAAACGATGGATTTTATCTTCAATGGAAGGACAGTACCGCGGCCCCACACCTTCGATCACCCCTGTATACATGGGGGAACGATCCAGATTTTGCCTAATAATGTCATGTGTTTGTAAATTGGTATAGGTAATGTGGCAACAAACCTGACGTAAATGATTTTCAATTTTGGAAAAAGAAAAACGCGGTCTGGGCTCATCGCCCCATTGTTCGGGTAATTGAGAATAATCAATGGAACGAGAATCCAAACGAGGAACTGTCCCGGTTTTTAAACGCCCCAAAGTAAAACCCAAATCCTTTAAAGACTGGGACAATGAATATGAGGCAAAGTCAGGAATTCGGCCTCCAGCCTGGCTTTTAAGCCCAATATGACACAGGCCGCGCAAAAAAGTTCCGGTCGTAATGATAACGGTGCGGGCTTTAAAAATTTCACCACTTTCTGTTTCAAGCCCTGCCACACGCCCACCTTCTTCCAAAATGCGTCCGGCAATGGCTTGCTTGATTTCTAAAAATCTTAGCTGCTCAAGGGCGTTGCGCACAGCTCGAGCATAGGCAAACATGTCGCTTTGGCAGCGTGTTCCTTGAACTGCGGGACCTTTTTTGGTGTTTAGTTTTCGAAATTGGATTCCGGTCGCATCGGCCATTTTTCCCATAAGCCCACCCAAGGCATCAATTTCGCGAACAAGATGCCCCTTCCCAAGCCCACCAATAGCCGGGTTACAGCTCATGTGGGCAATCCGATCCACATTGCCCGTAAGCATAAGAGTTGCATGCCCCATACGGGCGCATGCATGGGCCGCCTCACAACCAGCATGCCCCGCCCCCACCACAATGACATCATAGACTTTGGACATAGAGCGTGGCCTCTACAAAATACTCACGCAATTGTAAAGGCCCCTTCAAAATTCATTGACACCCGGGTGTAAAAATAACACAAGGGATAGAAAACAAACTTGAATAATTTAACAGTCCCTGCTAAAAACCTAAAAGTTTGATGACATAAAAGGAGGTTCATTATGTTTGGAGAAAAAGGTGAAGCATTAAAACTTGCCGATAATCAGACCGTAAGTACCATTCTCGACAAAGAATGCACTTTTGAAGGAAAAATGACCTTTGAAGGCACTGTCATTATTAATGGCAAATTCATGGGAGAAATTTTTTCTGACGGGAATCTTTACATCGGTGAAGGCGGTTACGTTGAAGGAAAAATTGAAATTGGTTCCATCCAAATTCAAGGGGAGGTTCACGGGAACATCATCGCAAAAAATAAAATCGAAATCAATGCGCCTGCGGTCGTTCAAGGTGACATTGCTGCTCCGTCCCTTATCATTAAAGAAGGTGCGGTGTTTGAAGGAAACTGTTCCATGGGACGTAAAGATGGTGCCAACGTGGTTGGTCTTCATTCCAATTAATTTTGTAGGGGTGGTTTGCAAACCGCCCTTACAGTAAAGTTCCCCCCAGTAAATATTCAACATTACCTTGGGCCCCTTTAAGGGGTGAAGGAATGATTTCGTCTATTTTAAAACCCAGCTTTTCACAAAGATGTTTTATTTTTAAAACAGCTTCTGATCGTTTTTCTTCGGAAGTCACAACGCCCCCCTTGCCCACATTTTTGGGGCCAACTTCGAATTGAGGTTTGATGAGAGCAATCAAATATTTTTCCGAATGTGTCCCCGTCCTTCGACTCCGCTCAGGGACCGGTGGCTGAGCGGAGTCGAAGCCAATGGGGCCTGTAGTAAGCAAAGTCGAATTATCAAAAGCCTGAGCATTGACTTTTTTTTGAAACAACTCCGCCACTTTAGGTAGAATCAATTCCAATGAAATGAATGAGACATCCACCGTGACAACATCGATAGGATTCGTTAAATCCTTAAAATCATAATTCCGAAAATTTATTTTTTCCAAAACAACAACGCGTGGGTCGTTACGCAAACGAGAATCCAGCTGGCCATACCCCACATCCAACGCATACACTTTTTTGGCTCCCGCTTGTAATAGACAATCTGTAAACCCGCCCGTTGAGGCCCCCACATCCAGACAAATTTTTTCTGCAATGGGATATTTAAAATAATCCAGCGCCGCTTTTAGTTTGACACCTCCCCGGCCCACATAGGGGTGATCTTTTTGTTTGACGTGGATGGGTGCACTGGGTTCAAAAGTCTGGGAGGATTTTTCAATTTTTTGTGTACCGCAAAAAACAACACCGGCCATCACCAATGCCTGTGCCTTAGCTCTTGTAGGGGCAAGTTCCCTTTCAACCAATAGTTGATCGATACGAATTTTTTTCATGAAACATTTTTAAGCTTGCCCAAAAGCCTTCGTCAATCTAATGTTTAAAAAACAATGAACCATTTTTTCGTCATTGGTTTGGGCGGCGGGCTTGGATCTGTAGCTCGCTGGCTTATTTCAAAATTTCTTAACCCCTTTGTCACCCATGGGTTTCCGTGGGGAACTTTCTTGATCAATCTTGTCGGGTGTTTCCTTATTGGGATTCTTGGGGGAATTCTTACAAGAGAGGGTTCTTCTGAATCAACCAAACTTTTTTGGATAACGGGATTTTTAGGAGGATTCACCACTTTTTCAACTTTTAGTCTGGAAAGCTTGACGCTGTTGATGAGTGGGGAAAGCTTGTTGGGTTTGGCCTACATCGGCGCTACTCTTGCAGGGACTCTCACTGCGGCTTGGGCGGGAATTTGGATGACACGATACATTCTGTAGTTTTTATTTCACTTCAACAATCAAATCAACTTCAACACACGAACCCAGGGGCAACTCAATGCAGCCAATAGTTGTGCGGGCATGGGCCCCCTCTTCTTCCCCAAAAATTTGGGTCAGCAATTCAGAACCCGCATTCATCACCTTGGCTTGATCATTAAAACCAATGGCCGAACAGACATACCCTGTAAGCTTCACGACTTTTTTAACCTTGTTTAAATCCCCCACCACCCATTGCACGGCTGACAAGGCATTAATCACTGCAATTTTTGCTGCGCGCTGCCCATTTTCTACCGTAACGTCCTTCCCTACCCTACCCTTAAAATTAAGCCGCCCATCGGTTAAAGGAAGCTGGCCTGAAGTAAAAACCAGATGCCCTGTTCGAATAGCCGGCACATAGGTCCCTACAGGTTTAGCTAATTGAGGAATGGTGATTTTTAAAAGTTTAAGATTGTCTTCAATTTTCATGCGGATTGTTTTTGAATTTCTCTTTGTACGGTGCTTACAAATTTAACAGCTTTCAAAAAAAGGACAAGCGGAATCCCCGATGTTTCATGGTAAATTTGTTCATCCTGTTTTTTGACCAGGAACGGTTTCAAATCTTTGTCGATCAGCCCTTCTTTAATCGTTTCAACATACAAATCATTTTCACGAAGCCGACGCAGGTAATCCTGAAGCTGATAACGCGCCCTGGTCTGTTGGGCCGGATTTTGGTTATACAATAAAATTTCCAGGAATGGATGAATCACAGAAAGCATCATGCGTCCGTTATGAGCCAGCATGGGGCTTAAAAATTCAAGAACGGCCAAGGCATCTTCCTTATATAAGGAGGCCAAAGATACAATGAGAACATCGGCAAAACCCGTTTTTAACGGAGCAAGTTTGAGCTCACTCCGAATGTAATAAATATTTTTTTCATTGGCTAAAATAAGGGCCCCATCTTCAAAGAGCACATAAACAGCTTTTGGATTTTTCTGGCTGATTTTGTGAAGCAAATGCTGATTGGCCGCATTCAGATAAAAAAGGACTTTTTTCCCTTCCAATTCAGGAAGATTTTTTTCCCATTCTTTTTCCTCGGAAAAAGTAAGGGTTTCAACCAAATCTTTTTCAGACAGGTTGTTTAAGCCATTAAAAGATTTGAAAGAAGGGGAGAGGGTCTTTTTTCTTTTTATAAACCAGTTTTTCATGACAATTTTTTAAGCAGGTCCCCCACAGAAGGCGGGGACTGTTCGTCGGATAAGGGTTCACCTTCCAATTCTTTAAGCAAATCCTGGATAGAAGGAATATCGGCCGATGATTTTGATTTGGTTGCCGCGGACTCAGCTTGGGTTGTTTTTTCAGGTTTTATCAAACCTGCGGGTTCCACCTTGATCCGGCTATAAGATGATTCAAATGAAGTTTGTGGATCAAAATAAGAAGAGGCTGATTTTGACTTGGCAGCCTGATGGGCAGGGGCTGATTCATACAATTTTCGGAAACGAGCATAATAATCTTGCCGAGATTGTTCTTCAGGGCTTAAGGGTGCGGATTCTTTGGGGGGCAGGGGAACGGCCTCTTCTTTAACAGAAGAGGGTAAAGCGACAGAAGCTTCCGGCATAGTTTCCAAAGGAATTTCTGAAAAATAATCCGGTGAAGATTCCGGAAAAATATCCAAGGAGGGTAGGGGGTCTGCCAAAATGTCTTCTTGGGGGGGGGCCATAGAGGTATCAGCCACAGAACTAGAAAGTGGCATATTTTTGCTTATCCATTCCTCTTGGAGCTTGGAAACAACCGTTTTTTTAAGATCTTGTTCACGTCCTTCAAGCAGGCCCTGAAGAATGGATTTATCAAAAGGTTTGGAATCCGTACGAGAGACTTCTTGCTGCTGCCATTGATGAAAAAGATCGTAATTAACAATAACCCGGATGGGTTTATTATTTTTAGTCAAAACATAGCTGCACTCTTTATCTTGCGTGATTGCCGCAATTTGAGCCCGAGCTTCAGTAATATTGATAAATTTAATTTTACCCAGTTTTGGGTCGTCTATTTCAAACATAGGAATGTCCAAAATTACGTACATTTTATTGAAATGAGCCTTCGAGTCAACATTCTTTTTACGTACATAAATATGTACATAAATAAATATATAATTTTAAAGTGTTTTTAATGATTGAGGGAATGAAAATAAATTGGAATTTTTTGACAAAAAACTGTTTTAGTAAAATGTACATGTTTATAAAAGGATGGGGGACGGATATTATGTCGTATAACATTAAAATTTGGCTTACCATCGCTCTTTTAAAAGACTCTTTTTTGAAAAGCGTTTTTGAACTACTCGACAGCAAGCTCCCGAATAGTTCAACTTTTGGTCGCCCTTACAAAATCTTCTTCAAATAATGCCCTGTAAATGAATTTTTATTTTTGGCAATTTCTTCAGGTGTTCCCACGGCAACAATATTTCCACCTCGATCCCCACCTTCAGGACCCAAATCAATTAAATAATCGCATGATTTGATGACATCCAGATTGTGCTCAATGACAATAACGGTGTTTCCTGCATCCACCAATTTATTCAAAACATGAAGAAGCTTTAAAATGTCCTCAAAATGAAGCCCTGTGGTGGGTTCATCCAAAATATAAAGGGTGCGGCCAGTGGCACGCTTGGAAAGTTCTTTGGCCAGTTTGATTCTTTGCGCTTCACCCCCTGAAAGGGTGGTGGCTGATTGTCCCAGTTCGATGTAATCAAGCCCCACTTCAATCAAGGTGGCCAATTTATCATGGACGGACGGGATGTTTTTTAAAAAATCGGACCCTTGTTCCACCGTCATGCTCAAAATTTCTGAAATATTTTTTCCTTTATACTGAATTTCCAAAGTCTCCCGATTATAACGCCGGCCGTGACATTGATCGCACTGCACATAAACATCGGGCAAAAAATGCATTTCAATACGGATAACACCATCCCCTTCGCAGGCTTCGCAACGCCCCCCTTTGACATTAAAAGAATAACGTCCCGGCCTGTAGCCACGGGCCTTTGACTCAGGGAGTTCCGCAAATAAATCACGGAGAGGAGAGAACAAACCTGTATAGGTTGCCGGGTTGGAGCGTGGCGTGCGGCCAATGGGAGATTGATCAATGTTAACCACTTTATCAATGTGGTCTAATCCTTCAATTCCCGAGTAGGGGCCACAGATCATGCGCGAATGATACAAATGCTGACAAAGGGCAGGGTAGAGGGTGTCATTAATCAAAGATGATTTGCCGGAACCCGACACTCCTGTAATTCCCACAAGCATTCCCAAAGGAATGGGGACATCAACATTCTTTAAATTATGACAACGGGCTTCTTTAAGAATAATTTTTTTGGAACCAAAGGTACGGCGCTTGGAAGGAATGGGAATTTCTTTTTTTCCGGAAAGATATTGGCCCGTTAATGAATTCTTGTTTTTTTCAATGGCCTGGGGGGAGCCTTGAGCCACAATATGCCCTCCATGACTCCCAGCCCCCGGCCCCATATCAATGACATGATCAGCCTGGCAAATGGTGTCTTCATCATGTTCCACGACCAAAACCGTATTTCCAAGATCACGTAATTTTTTAAGTGTGGCAATCAGGCGGTCATTGTCACGTTGATGCAATCCTATGCTTGGTTCATCAAGCACATACATGACCCCCATAAGAGAGGAACCAATTTGACTGGCCAAGCGTATGCGCTGGGCCTCCCCTCCGGAAAGAGTAGAGGAGGCGCGATCCAAAGTAAGATAATCCAGTCCCACATCCACCAAAAAACCGAGGCGCTCTTCCAATTCTTTCAAGATACGCTTGGCAATCACCATTTCGGTTTTGGTCCACGAAATTTCTTTAAACCATGATTTCAAATTGAGTGTGGATTGTGCCGTCAGTTCGTGGATGTTTTTATTTCCAATGCGAATGCTCAGGGATTCTTTTTTCAGGCGGCTTCCATCACAAGCGGGGCAGGGTTGGATATTCATGAATTTTTCCAACTCTTCGCGAAACCAGTCTCCCGTTGCCTCCTGATATTTGCGCGAAAGGCTTGCAATAACCCCTTCAAAAGGGGCCTTGTAATAATGCCGCCCTTCGCCTTTTTCGATGGAAAACTGGATTTCCTCCTCGCCGGAACCGAACATGAGAACATCACGGATTTTTTTGGGGAGATCTTTAAAGGAGGTGAGAATATTAAAAGAATAATGTTTGGCCAGCGATATAAAAACCTGAGTGTAATAAACAGCGGACTTGCCCGCCCATGGGGCAATGGCCCCTTCTCGAAGGGACAGATTGGGATTGGGGACCACCAGTTCCGGATCAAAAAACATTTTATGCCCCAAACCATCGCAGGTAGGGCAGGCCCCTTGGGGGCTATTAAAAGAAAAAAGCTGGGGCTCAATTTCCGGATAGCTAATACCGCAATCCACACAGGCATTGCGTGTTGAAAACAAAAAATGGGTTTTGTCGGAAAGTACTTCCACCTTGACCAGCCCGCCTGAAAACTTGACCGCCGTTTCAAAAGAATCGGCCAGACGCTGTTCCAATCCTTTTTTTAGGACCAACCGATCAACAAACAATTCAATGGTGTGCTTCTTTTTTTTGTCGAGGATGGGAGTGGCATCCAATTCGTAATCAACATCGTCGATACGCACACGTGAAAACCCCTGTTTTTTAAGATCGTTTAATTCCCTGTGATATTCCCCTTTTCGGGCCCGCACGATGGGGGCAAGCAGAAAAAGTTTTGTCCCCTCAGGCAACTCCATAACCCGGTCAACCATTTGTGTAATTGTTTGGGCGGTAATGGGTTTGCCGCATTCATGGCAATAGACTTTTCCTATCCGGGCAAAAAGCAGCCGGAGATAATCATAAATTTCGGTGACAGTCCCCACGGTGGATCGCGGGTTATGGCTGGCGGCCTTTTGCTCAATGGAAATGGCAGGGGAGAGGCCTTCAATAAAATCCACATCGGGCTTTCCCATTTGTTCAAGAAACTGGCGGGCATAGGCCGAAAGTGATTCGACATACCTTCGCTGACCTTCGGCATAAATGGTGTCAAAAGCCAGGGATGATTTGCCCGAGCCGGAAAGGCCGGTAATCACCACCAGTTGATTGCGCGGGATTTTGACATCGATATTTTTTAAATTATGCTGCCGCGCCCCTTTGACAAAGATGTATTTGGGTTCCATAAGAATGAAGTCTTATGAAAAAGCAGCAAAAAGCGCAACTGGGGTTTGTATGTTAGTTCAGACTAGGGAAAAAATTAAGCCGCCCGGGATCAGCCCCTGTGCAACGGCCATTTTCACATCTTTGTCCAAGAGCACATTGTTGAGATCCCAAACATATTTTTCGCTGATCCGGGTCATATTCGGCCGGTAAACACATTCCATTCAAGCAATGCTGTCCTTGGGGGCAATGCCAACTGTTCTTGCACAATAAATCTTCAGCCAGGGTTTGATCACAAGCGTCTCCGATAAAATCGCCATCTTTGTCTGCTTGGCTGGGATTGGTGATATCCGGACAATTGTCCTGATCATCAGGGAATCCATCGCCATCGGTATCGTTTTCGGTGCCATCATCTACAGGCACCATCACAATCGAGGCCAAATATTGGCAATCATTTTGTGATCTGAGGGCCTCATCGCACTTGGAACTATAATGATTTTCAAAACCGACACAGCCGACATAAGTGGCAGCATCATCAACCGCATTAGCATTGAACAAGGCCCTATCCTGGGAAAAATCCTCTGTTTGACAATCATTGGCGACCTGGCCATTATTGACATCGGCACGTAGTACTTCATGGATGGTTGCCGAACAACCATTACCCACTTGAGTGGTAAAGCGGGTATCCACGACAATGCTTTTTTCAGATACCTTGCAAGCAAGTTCCCGGCCTCTTACCTCTTTTAAATCAAAAACGGCTTTGTCAGGTGTATCAAAACTGATCACCGTGCAAGTATTACCTTCCACCGTTAACGTAATCACCTGGCTTTTTTCACGCTGGTCCCGATCAACAGCCGTACAATTTTCACGATCACTGACCTGATCAAAAACACCAAAAAGGGTGTAACGACCATCGGCTATTCGGGAAGGCCCGCTTCCCTTTAAAGCACTAGCACTGGGCATGATGCTCTTTGAAGCACCGCCACCCGATGATCCACCACCACCACAGGCCGAAAGGAGAGCTATGGAGAGAAAAATGGTGGGTCGTATTAAGAATTCATATTTCAATTTTGGCTTCATAATCAGCATTGCTGTTATTACACATAAAAAGTAATAACCTTTATCAAGAAATTTTAACATCTGTCGTCATTGAAAATGGGCCGTCACAATATGTGATTCTTCAATATGTTGCCCGCCTTCATCGCGACCTGTTCTCACGATCCATGCCGCTATGGCTTGATTTCCAAGGCCAAGGCCCAATTCAAAATCTTCAATGGAAAACATTCCTGATAAGCCAAGATCAATAGTGACAGGTTGGCCCTGAGGTTGATAATCGGGTCCCAGGATCAAACTTTGCGCACTCGCTTCGAATCCATCCCCACGAGCCAATTGTTCCCAAAGAACAATTTTATTCTCGGCTGCATCAAGAAGAATATGGGGATCATTGAATCCGACTTCGGTGGCTGGATGAACTAAAGAAAGACTTGACCAAACTTCTTCTCCAAAACTGGCGGCCCCTACATCATAAGTCGAATTATTACCGGCAGCCACTCGCTGATCGTATAAAATATATGGAATTCCTCGACTATCCACAATGGCTGCGCCAGGAGCGGTATCTTGTGGATGAGACTCAACAATGATGGCTTCGCCTAGTAGCCCCTGATCAAGCTTATATCTAACAGCCACTATATCCCTATTTACTCCTGGATTACGAGGGTCCGGCCCCGGCTTGTTTTCATTCCAATAAATCACTGCATCCCCAGAAGAATTCATTGCCAAATAAGGAGGATAGGGAGGTCTTTCCGTTTCAATAACCCCATTATTTCCACGTAAAGCCTGACCTGCATTGATTTGTCTATATTCGATAATTGTTTGGTGGTTAGGTCTAAAATGTTCCCATACAACTAGACCTCTTCCTTGTGAATCAATGGCTACCTTGGCCAAGCAAGAAAAAGTAGAAGGCACATTTATCACCAGATTTTCTTCCGGGGTCCACCGTTGTCCATCTATTGAACTTCTAACACGAAGGTTACATTGTTGAGCATCTGCTTCATTCCAGGTTACTATCATGTGACCCGTCTTGTTTGAAGTAAGTCGAATTCCTTTATATTTACTATCCCTGTTAGTAAAAGGTTGTGACGGTTCCCAATTTTTAGTAACTGGATCAAAATGCGTAATAACAATACGCCCAGGTAAATTTAACTCGCGCTCCCCATCAGCATCGCGCTGAAACACCGTCTCCAGCCATAAAGCTGTAGCCTTTCCCTGTTCATTCAGAACAACACGAGGAGATGAGGCATGCTTTGGATTGTTAGCCACAATACGGCTTGCTTGGCTCCAACCTTCTCCAGCAGAATAAAAACTATACCAGATTTCTCCTTTAGGAATATTAGCTTCGATTTGCTGCCACAAAACTATGGCTTGTCCCGAAGTGTTAGATGAGAAAGATAAACTATATTGCCGTCCTGAGGTGGTTTTGAGTGTTTCTCCATTACTCCATACTCGCTCATCACATACATCTCCCACACCATCATCATCCGTATCTTCCTGACCGGCATTTGCTATATTAGGACAATTATCCTCAGCATCCGTAATTCTATCTGCATCCGTATCGTCCTCCACAATAGCATGATCCCCCGGCACCATCACAACCGAGGCTAAGTATTGACAACCACTTTGTGATCTTATTTCATCGCTGCACTTTGAACTATA
>MGPH01000040.1 GCA_001797365.1 Deltaproteobacteria bacterium GWA2_45_12 | reverse complement strand
ACAATGAGTTCACGAAAAAATCAGAGTCTGGAAAAAATCATGAGTAAGAAAATGATTATTCCGACAGGCTCCTAGTAAACAGAAAAAATACGATGGCATTGTTGCTGACTTGAAAAAACGAAAGGATCAACTTGATCGATTGAAAAAAGGAAAATTGCGCTGGAGTGAAAATGTTTGTGTGTCTTATGAGGTGAGCTAAAATAACTGGTTAATTGTTGCCCTGTTGTTGAATCTCTTTTCATGCGGCCCAATTTAAGGAGATTTTTTTACGGTGTTTGACGCAGTCTAAGAGATAGAGGTCAATTAATTTTTGGTAAGGAATCCGAGTCTTTTCTGCAATTTTTTTGAAGTAATCAATGACCTCGGGACTTAAGTTGATTCCCACTGCTTTTTTCTTATTTACGTAAGGGTTTTTCAGTTCTTTCATTTTTGAAAAGTTATATTCCTTCTTCATAGAATTTAACCTCCTTTTTGGTGGCCTTTCTGGCCGATATGATCCTGATGGTTGCATCGGACTCCCTATAACAATGAACAACAACAAGAAGCCGTGAGTCAGAATTCATGCCCAGAATTAGAAAACGGTCTTCCTCGGCGGAATGTTCTGGATCAAGAAATACGCGACTTAAGGGATCGTCAAAAACGCTTTGGGCTTCTTCAAACCACACTCCATGTTTATATCGATTGTATTTATTCTTGACCTCATCCCATTCGAACCGAAGCATGGTCTATATTTTATATAGATATTATCTATAGTACAATAAAATTCTATGAAAATGCTAATTTTGTTTGATTTAATAATTCCCCTGCGACCTATCGTGGGGTTCATCTAATTTTATCATTTCAAAACGGGTTTGAAGGTCAGCGATGATGGCCTTGCAATCGTCTAAATAATCTTTGGCGCAGCTTATCTGAATTTTGGGAAGGTTTCTGTCGATGGTGGAAATATCCATCATGTTCTCATAGGCCTCGATCAAGAACTTGATCATGGCGATGTCTTTGTTGTGAACTTTGTAGAAGAGGTAATACATATTTGCTGGTCCCTGAGCGGAGTCGAAGGGACAGGCCCCTCGACTTCGCTCGGGGACCGCTTCTATACCGCAATCTCAAACGTCTCAATCTTTTGTGAAATATTCATGCTGCAAAACTTGGGGCCGCACATCGAGCAGAAGGGGGCGTCTTTAAAACCTTCTTGGGGAAGGGTTTCGTCGTGCATTTTTTCGGCGGTTTCAGGGTCGAGCGAAAGGGCAAACTGTTTTTTCCAGTCGAAGGCATAACGGGCTTTTGAAAGGGCATCGTCACGGTCACGGGCAAAGGGACGGTGGCGTGCAATGTCAGAGGCATGGGCTGCAATCTTGTAGGCAATAACGCCCTGACGCACATCTTCGGCGTTGGGAAGCCCCAAGTGTTCCTTGGGAGTAACATAGCAGAGCATTGCGGTACCGGCTGTTCCGGCGATTGTCGCTCCGATGGAGGAAGTGATGTGATCATAACCCGGCGCTACATCGGTCACCAAGGGGCCAAGAACATAAAAGGGCGCTTCATGGCAGACTTCCATTTGTTTTTTCACGTTCATTTCAATCTGATCGACAGGAACATGGCCCGGGCCTTCAACCATCACTTGCACATTCTTTTCCCAGGCTTTCATCGTTAATTCTCCTAAAACTCGGAGCTCCCCAAACTGCGCGGCGTCTGAAGCATCCGCCAAACAGCCGGGGCGGAGGCCATCGCCCAAGCTATAGCTCACATCGTGCTTGGCTAAAATTTTGGAGATGCGGTCGAAGTGAACGTACAAGAAATTTTCTCGGTGATGGTGCGCAATCCACTGGGCCATCATCGAGCCGCCGCGGCTGACAATGCCCGTGATGCGTTTGGGAATGTATTGCAAAAACTCTCCCAACACGCCGGCGTGGATAGTCATGTAATCGACTCCCTGCTCGGCCTGTTCTTCGATGACTTCAAGCATGATTTCGATGGTGAGGTCTTCTACTCTTTTGACACGGCTTAAGGCCTCATAAATGGGAACGGTGCCAATGGGTACGGGGCTTGCCTTAATAATGGCCTGGCGGATTTCAGGGATGTTGCCACCGGTTGAAAGATCCATCACGGTGTCCGCACCCAAGTGCACGGCGCGGTGGAGTTTGGCCAATTCCTCTTCGATCTTCGAGGTGACGGCGGAGTTACCGATGTTCGCATTGATTTTGCAAAGCGACCCCACGCCAATAGCCATGGGTTCCAGATTGGTATGATTTTTATTGGCAGGAATGATCATGCGACCGCGGGCTATTTCCTGGCGTACAAATTCAGGGTCAAGAGTTTCGCGCTTGGCCACATGAATCATTTCCTCCGTAATAAGACCTTGGCGGGCATAAAAAATTTGTGTGGGAGTGGCCTCGTTTTTTCTTTTTTGAATCCAGGGGGTGCGCATAATTTTTTCCTCGTTCCCACGGTCTACCGTGGGAACGCCATTTTTCGACGCTAGAGCGTCTGTTTTTGCGTTCCCACGCAGGAGCGTGGGAACGAGTGCTTAGAACCCTCTCCCCTTTCCGTGTACCGGAATCCCGCTACGCGGGACAAGGGAGAGGGGATAATACGGGTATCATAAAAATCACAAAACAATTTTTCCCCGATCCGGTGTGGAGGGGGTGGCAAATTTTTTCTCGGGAATTCTTCCCGCTTCAAAGGCAAGGCGGCCGGCTTCCACCGCGTTTTTCATGGCCAGGGCCATTTTTACCGGATCCTTGGCCTTGGCAACGGCGGTGTTCATTAAAACCCCATCCGCTCCCAGCTCCATGGCAAAGGCCGCATGGGAAGCAGTGCCCACGCCGGCATCCACAATCATGGGCACAGAAACCATTTTACGTATTAATTCCAGATTATGAGGGTTACGTATTCCCTGGCCTGAACCGATGGGAGCGCCCAAAGGCATGACGGCACTACATCCAAGATCAGCCAGTTTTTTACACACAATGGGGTCGTCATTGCAATAAGGAAGTACGACAAACCCATCGTTAATCAAAGTACGGGCTGCTTTGAGCAATTGTTCGTTGTCAGGAAAAAGGGAATAAGAATCGCCAATTACTTCCAGTTTGATCCAGTTTGTCTTAAGGGCTTCGCGGGAAAGCTTGGCTGTTAAAATGGCTTCCTCGGCCGTGTAACAGCCGGCTGTATTGGGTAAAAGGAAATAATGATTCTCGGATAAAACTTTGATCAGGCTGTCCCCGGCACTTTCTGATTCAAGGGAAATGCGACGAATGGCCACGGTGACAATTTGGCTTCCTGAAATTTTAAGGGCATCCTCCAAATGTTTCAGCGTGGGATAGCCCGAGCTTCCTAACAGAAGCCGCGAATCAAAAGATTTTTTGGCGATGGTGAGCATGATTTATTTTTGAATGCCGGTTGCTGAGCGGAGTCGAAGCACCCTGTCCCTTCGACTCCGCTCAGGGCCCATGATTTACAAAAACCGTTTCAAATTCAAAAAAGATTCATATTTTGATTCAACACCCTTTGCAATCCTTTCAGCCATGATTTTTCCCACCAAAGGGGAGAGCATGATGCCGTGCCGGTACATCCCCAAGGCTGTATAAAGGCCTTCAATTTCGGTAGGACCCACCACAGGGCTGTGGTCGCGTGTGGCGGCCCTGTGGCCCACCCATGTTTCGACAAATTCCATTTCGTAGGCCAGGGGCAGTACTTTCCAGGCGCCATAAATTAAGTCGAGCATATTGCCTGCGGTGGGAAGGGCGTCCCAACCTTTTTCCTCGTTACTGGCTCCAATAATCAGCCGTCCATCGGCCCGCGGCACCAAATAAACCGGATACCGATGAATGGTGCGCACGGCATGTTTAAGAGTGGGGGTATCCCCATGGCGTAAACATAGGGCCTGGCCTTTGATGGGACGTAAAATTTGGCTTAAAATTTCGGGCAACCCTTTAATATTTGATCTTGTTCCCGTCGCCAGAACAACACAGGTGGCGGCCATGGTTTCGTTGCCGACGGTTATTTCTTTGACTCTTCCATTTTCAACATGAAGAGCTTCCACTTTTTTGGATTCAACAAGTTTTCCTCCGCCGACTTCAAAGGCTTTGGCCAAGGCCAGGGTCAGTTTACGATTATCGATATGGCATTCATGCGGAGCATTGACAAACCCATGGCATCCTTTTGATAAAAGAGGCTCTTTTAGAAGGGCTTGTTCTTCGCTGAGCCATGAAACATCAAGCCCCAATTCTTTTTGATAGTCGTAGATACGCGTTAATTCGGCTTCATCGTCTACATCAATGGCGACCAAAAGGGATCCGTTTTGTTGAAAGTCGGTTTTAATTCCTGAAATTTTTTCGATGGCAGAAACAAAGGCTGGATAAGCGTGCAGGGCATCCAGGAAAAAATCAGTCAGATGTTTTTCACCAAAGCGGATTTCCGAAGCAGGAGTGACCATACCGGCGGCGGCCCAACTTGTTTCCTGGCCCGCCAAACCCTGATCAATGACAAGGGGCTTAAATCCCAACTGGGTTAAATGCCAGCCAATGGAAAGACCGATGACACCCGCTCCAATAATAATGGGTTCTTGTGACATTATTCAGGATAATCTTTTTTGGGCATTATCCCCCCGCCATGGGAGTAATAATTTCAATACGGTCGTTTTCTTTAACAACCGTGCTGGAATGCGCTGATCCGGGGACTACTTCACCATTGATGGCAATGGCAAGATTCTTTTTTTGTTCCCAATGGAGGTGTTTTAATAATTGTTCGACATTAAGCCCTTGGGGAAGTCTTTGTGGTTGCCCATTAATGAGGCACGAAATAAAATTCATAGAGATCCCAACTCTAATTTTTCCCCCGGTTGAAGGATTTTGACCCTGTCTTTAAGGGGATTGTTTTCCAAAAGAGCTTTCAATCTTCTTAAAGGTTCGTCAATGGGTTCCATTCCAAGCCGAAAAGCCCCCCAGTGGATGGGAACCATGACCTTGGCATGCAAATCTTCAAAGGCTTGAAGGGCTTCCTGTGGATTTAAATGTTGGTGCCCAAGCAAGCTACGGGGCTCGAAGGCTCCAATGGGCAAAAAAGCAACATCAATCGAAAACATGTCGGCAATTTGCTTAAAATGGGGGCCATAGCCCGTATCCCCCGGATGATAAACCGTATGGTCAGCACATTGAATAATGTAACCATTGCACTTCGTGTAGTTAAGCCCTGAAATTCTAAAACCATAATGTTGTGTGGGGATGGCACTTATCGCGACATTATTCACAAAATGTTTGCTGTTTAATTCAAGTTCGATAACGGGGTTGTGTAAAAATTTATTGATAAGACTGGCAAACCCAACAGGAGCAATAAAAGGAATTTTTTGATCAAAGTACTTGTAGCTAAAAATATCCAAATGGTCGTAATGGGCATGGGTGACCAAAAAGGCATCTACTTTTGGCAAATTGTTTAGGTCCAAACCTATCGTACCATGGCGTTTGAAAAGCCCTCCCACTCTTGAAGACAGATTGAGGTCGACAGTCAGTGTGATGCCATCAAGATGAACAAGAGCACTTGAATGGCCAATAAATTGGATGAAGTTTTCATTCATTGATTTAAGAATTGTAACATAAAAAATTTTTTCGTAAGGTTCAAGAAAATGTCTTTGAATCATCGTCCCACAATTTGCGAGATCAATCTTAAAGCCCTTGGGTCTAATTGGAAGCAAGCCCGACAAAAAGTGCCCCCGGATGTAACCATGTTAGCCATTATCAAGGCCAATGCGTATGGGCATGGAGCCATAGCATGTGCAAAAGCCCTTTGGAAGTGTGGAGCTCGCCATTTTGGGGTAGCCACGATAGAAGAGGGTATTGAACTAAGGAAATCAGGATTGAAGGGAACTATTTTTGTTTTGGGGGGCTTACTTTCAAAAAAACTTGCTGTTTTTGAGGCCTACAAATTAACACCCATTCTTCATCACCCAGATGAAGTGGCCCGATGGGGAAAATTTGTTTTAAAAAGAAGTAAAAAAATTCCGGTCCATATAAAAATGGATACGGGCATGGGAAGGCTTGGTCTTTTGCCTGAAGATACCAAGCATCTGCTCCAGGTTTTGGCCAAAAATCCAAAAGTAAAAGTGGAAGGGCTATTTACCCACCTGGCGCGCGCTGATGAGCCGGATCAAAGTTTTACCGAAAGCCAATTAAAGATTTTTGAAGAGATAAGGCAATTTGTTTTTTCCCAAAGACCTGATGTCAAAGTTTATCACGTGTGTAATTCAGCCGCCCTTATGGATGGGCGGGCAATGTCTGGAATGTGGGTGCGTCCGGGAATCATGCTTTACGGGGCTTATCCGAATCCACGCCAGCAAAAAGCAGCAGATCTTTTGCCTGTGATGTCTTTAAAAACAAGAATCATCAGCCTTAAAAAATATCCCATGGGTTCTTCGATCAGTTATGGAGGAACCTTTAGAACAGAACGAGAAAGTCTCATTGCCGTTGTTCCCATAGGTTATGCCGATGGTTTGCCAAGGCTTGTTTCAAACAGGGGAAGCATGCTCCTTAAAGGAAAAAGAGTGCCCATTGCAGGAAGAGTATGTATGGATCTCACCATGCTGGATGTCACTGATGTATCCGGTGTGGCCATGGAGGATGAGGTGGTGGTAATGGGCCGTCAGGGGGCTGAAGAAATAAGGGCTGAAGAAATAGCCAAATGGGCCGAGACGATTTCGTATGAAATTTTTTGCGGCATTTCGGCCAGGGTGCCGAGATTTTATCTGTGATCCGTAGGGGCGCCGCTTGCTGCGCCCAAATTGGGTAACGGGCGCGGCAAGCGGCGCCCCTACGAAAATGTGATTATGTCGTTTGTTTTAAAATTTTTTTCTGTTGTTGGAAGTTACGCCGAATTTGCCGGCCGTTTTTTTCGTTGGCTCAGGGAAAAACCTTTTCGCCAGAAAATCTTTATCGAACACATGAGTGAAATTGGCATTGGTTCAACCCCTATTATTTTGTTGGTCAGTTTTTTTACGGGGGCGGTCTTTGCTTTGCAAACAGGGTATGCCTTTCGCCTGTTTAATGCAGAAACCCTGGTGGGTTCTACGGTGGGGCTTTCTTTAACGCGTGAAATTGCTCCTGTGTTTACCGCCTTGATGGTGATCGCCCGCATGGGTTCGGGGATGGCCGCTGAACTTGGCACCATGCGTGTGACAGAGCAAATGGATGCGCTTGAAAGCATGGCGGTGGATCCTTTTCATTATTTGGTGGTTCCCCGTGTAGTGGCCTCTGTATTGATGGTGCCCATGCTTACCATCCTTTTCAATTTTGTCGGCATGGTGGGAGCCTACCTTGTGGCCGTGGGATTGCTCGATATTTCAGAAGGGCCCTTTATGTCCCGCCTTGAATTTTATGTGGATGCCAAGGATTTGTACGCGGGGCTTATCAAGGCTGTTATTTTTGGTTTTTTACTGGCTTTGATTTGCTGTTATCAGGGGTTTCATACCAAAAATGGGGCTCGCGGGGTGGGCTTGGCCACGACAAGGGCTGTTGTTATTGCCTCGGTTGTTGTGTTGGTTTCGGATTATTTTTTAACCCAGTGGATCCTGGAATTTATTATTAAACCCAAATGATTGAACTTGTTAAACTTAAAAAAAACTTCGGGGAACATCGTGTTCTTTGGGATCTTAGTTTGAAAATTCCCAGGGAAAAAATCACGGTGATTATTGGTCCCAGCGGTACGGGCAAAAGTGTTTTGTTAAAGCACATGATCGGGCTTTTAAAGCCCGATGCGGGAGATGTTGTTGTAGATGGAACCCCTCTTTCAAAGCTTGATGAAAAACAACTTAAAGAAATGCGTAAAAAATTTGGAATGCTTTTTCAGCATGCGGCCCTTTTTGATTCGATGAATGTTTATGACAATGTGGCCTTTCCTTTAAAAGAACACACTTCTCTTACAGACCAGGAAATCAAAACAAAAGTGCATGCCATGCTCCAGTTGGTCGGGTTGAAAAATGTGGATGCGAAAATGCCGGGTGAACTTTCAGGCGGAATGAGAAAACGCGTTGGTTTGGCCCGTGCCCTGGTTTTAAAACCCAAAATTCTTTTGTACGACGAGCCCACCACGGGCTTGGACCCTCTGGCCACCGATGCGGTCAATCAACTTATTTTAAACACGCAAAAAGAACTGGGAATCACTTCGGTGGTGATCAGCCACGATATCCAAGCCACCTTTCGCATTGCAGATAAAGTAGCCATGCTTCATGAGGGGCAAATTATTCTGGAAGGGAATGAGGCTTCTTTTCGTTCATCCAAAATTCCCTTTGTGAAGAGTTTTTTGGAAGGGAAGGCGGAGTGCTCGTAGCTCGAGGGCTCGTCGCTCGTAATGCGGAGTCAAGGCTTTACGAGCGACGAGTCCTCGAGTAACGAGCGACTAGCAATCCAATCAAATCCTTCACCTGCTTTCTTGTTTCTTCCAGCGTTCCTGAATTATCAATGACAAAATCGGCCCTTGTTTTCTTTTTTTCGATGTCCATTTGAGAAGCAATTCTTTTCTGGATTTCCTGGTCTGAATATCCGTTTCTTTTTTTTAATCGTTCTTCAATTTGTTTGTGCGGTGAGTAAACAACCACCGTTTTGTCACATAATTTGTCAAGCTTGGCTTCAAAAAGCAGCGGAATGTCCAAAATGATGAGCCGGTAGCCTTCTTTGACCAAGACGTTGATTTTGTCTTTGATCATCTGCAATACTTCAGGGTGGACGATTGAATTCAAGTTTTCGAGATTGTTTTTATTCCCAAATACAAGATTGGCCAGTTTTTTCCGATTAATACTTCCATCCCTTAAGATGATTTCTTTCCCAAAAAGGGCACGTACTTTTTGGGAAGCTTCGGTGTGAGGATCAAGGGCCTTACGTGCCAAGAGGTCAGCGCAAATAACAGGAATGTCTTTTTTCCGGATCATTTGGGAGACAGTGCTCTTGCCTGAGGCAATGCTTCCTGTAAGCCCGATGATTTGGGGTGATTGATGGGAATGAGGTGGTGATGGTTTTGCTTTTGGTTGTGAATGATTTTTTTTCATTCCGGTTTTGTTTTTTTCTTTATGGCCACGATAAAATCAAGAAGCGGGTAAAGGGCTTTTTCTCCATAAGCGACGATTTCATTCAGGGTGATTTCAGCTTCTTCATCATTTTGGATCAGTATCTTTTTAATCAGTTCGGTGACTTTTTTAAAATCTTCATCAAAACGTGCATGCACACGTTTGATGGATGGGTTTTCCATTTCCTGTTTTTGCATGGTCAGGGTGAGGTTTTCCAAAAAATCTTCCTCGGTCCATTTGGCTTCTTTTTGTTTGTGGGAAGTAATGAGTTTGTCCAAAGTTTCGGGAGTGGGCTTGGCCGAGTGGGCCTGCCTATAATGAATATAGGCCTTGTCAAACTCACCTTTTGAAAAATGCTTATCCCCTTTTTTTAAGGCTTTGCTCATCTTTGATTCTGGCGATTTTTTGAAGATCACGTGGAAATTAGATTAACACGAGGGACATGGGCGCGGCAAGCCCTGACACCATATAGTGCAGGGCAAGCGGTGCCCCTACACATCCGATTTTTTAGCTGCAGGTTTGGCTTCTGCCTTGGGTGCCGGCTTTGTTTCGGCCGTTGTTTTTTTGCTGCTTGAGTAGCCGTCGGCATACCATCCACTGCCTTTAAGTTGAAAGGCCGTATTGGAAATGAGCTTGTTAAGCTTGCTCCCGCATTTCTCACATTTTTTCTTGGGGGTATCGCTTATTTTTTGAAGGTACTCAAAAGTTTTTTTGCATTTGGTACATTGATATTCGTAGTAAGGCATACGGATTTCAAAACGAGGTAGGGACCCCGCGATACGGGGTCCCTACTGATAATAATCCAATCCTAAATGAGTGATTTGCTCTTCACCCATCATGTAACGCAGGGTGTTTTTTAGTTTCATTTCCTGGATGAACAGATTGTGTTCTGGGTATAACCCTTCAGCCGTCATGGGGGATTTGTAATAGAAGGATAACCATTCCTGGATGCCCTTCAGACCGGCGCGTTGAGCCAGGTCCATAAACAAAACCAGATCAAGCACAAGGGGAGCTGCCAGAATCGAATCGCGGCAGAGGAAATCGATTTTCAATTGCATGGGCATGCCCAACCATCCAACCAGGTCGATATTGTCCCAGCCTTCTTTGTTGTCACGGCGAGGGGGATAATATTCAATACGAACCTTGTGGTATAAGTCGCCATATAAATCAGGATAGAGGTGGGGTTGCAAAATAGTGTCGAGCACTCCAAGCTTGCTTTCTTCCTTGGTTTTAAAATTGGCGGGATCATCCAACACTTCACCGTCACGGTTTCCCAAAATATTGGTGGAAAACCATCCACTAATTCCCAGATAACGGGCACGCAACCCGGGGGCAATAATGGTTTTCATGAGAGTTTGGCCTGTTTTGAAATCTTTTCCGGACACAGGCACTTTGTGCTCGTTTGCCAAATCCAGAATGGCAGGGCAGTCCGTTGTCAAGTTGGGAGCTCCGTTGGCATAACCAATGCCACATTTAATGGCGGCATAAGCATAGATCATGCTGGGGGGAATATTCGGACTGTTATTTTTAAGAGCTTCTTCGAAAGCCTTGATCGATTTATGTTCTGGTTGAATGGTGCAATAAGCTTCAGTGGATCCGCACCAGATCATGGTAAGGCGGTTGACCTTGCTTTTAGTTCTGAAATTTTCGATATCTTTAATAACAGCTGTGGCCTGATCCATTTTGTTGGGAATGTTTTTGACATTACTCCCTTCCAATTTACGGATGAAATTTTTGTCGAAAACTGCAGGCATGGGAGTCAATTCGGATAAATCGTCCTTAATTTGAACCAATAAATCTTTTGGAATAACCCCTGCTTTAAGGGCTGCTTCGTAACCGGTATCAGGGAACAAGTCCCAGGCACCATAAACGATGTCTTCAAGTTTGGCCAAGGGGACAAAATCTTTGACCATGGGGGTTTTGTTTTCGGTACGTTTTCCAAGGCGGATATTGCCCATTTGGGTAAGAGAACCGATGGGTTTACGAACCTTCTTTTTGGCAGCTTCAACTCCGGCAATAAAGGTGGTGGATACAGCTCCAAGCCCCACAAGAAGAATACCCAATTTTCCTTCCGCTTTTTGAATATTTATTTGTTGTGTCATAAAGAAAAACCCTTTGTTCTAAAATTAAGGATTTGCCCCTATATCACGCCCTTTTTTGAAAAGGCAACTATCATTTAGTTTTTTGGTGGCCCCATAATGGAAAGAATTTTTGTTTGAGTAAGCAGGTTTTCATCACGGGCCTGTACGGAAATCACGTTAAGCCCCTTGTTTAGGGGGATATCCATGTCAAATTGAAGAGAGGTGTTATGGTTTGACGAACGGTAAAAAACTTTTTTTGTTCCCAAAAAAATCATCAGATCTTTTAATGATTGATCATCGGATGTTTCCCCTTTTACATGGAAGGAAGTGCGGTCAGAAGAGATTTTTGTCTGTGTAATAGTGATGATGGGTTGTTTTTGAACCGTATTTAAGGCCGGAGAAAAACTGGCTGTTGGTTTGGGGCCCAAGGGGATGGTAAGGGTACTAAAGAAAGAGGCAAACGAGGGTCTGTCCACAGCGGACATTTCCACTTTAATGCTGGGTTGAAGGGTTGTGGCGGGCACTTCAATTAGGCCCGCAGCCTGTTTGGTTTGATGGGGAGCCAATTCCCCCAAAGAGTCACGTCCTTTCACCAGTTTTACTTTGGCCCCTTCAAGATTACGCCAGTTGACGGTCACATTTTTAGCCTCGGCATTTGAGTCGTTGGTTAGGTCAACCCCTAACTTGATGGTTTCGCCAGGATCAACGATGCCATTTTTGTTTCCTTGAGAATCCGGGTTTTGACCATCTTCCATATGAAACCACGCGACAAAAAGAGGATGTTCCTTTGCCTGCATCGTGACAGGAACGGTGAGAGTGGTCATCTCAATATTTGCGCTAAAGATATCAAGTTTTACTTCTTCATCAAGCGACACCATGTTTTCAGGAATTTTGAATGTGATTTGTGCCTTCCTTGTTTCAAGGGAATTAATGCGGCCAAAGACAAATTCCCGTTGGTCAAGAAGGGGGTTTTCTGCATTCACAACAACCAACACCTGTTCGGAACTGTTTTTAGAGGTATTTTGCAGGGAAAGATTCCAGGTAACTTCATTGCCGGCTTTAAGTGTTGAAACCTTGTTTTCAGGAGTGGAAACATAAAAACCGGAATCGTGTTTAAAGGAAACGGGATTCTGGTTTTTTTCTTTTTTGGACCAGTCAATATCGAAAGATTTCAGGTTTTCAATAATCTGTTTTTGCTGTTTTGTTTTTTCTTCATCCAAAAGAGACAGGGCTTCGGTCAGCATGTTTTGGCGATTGATCGAATGTGTTTTGGAAAGAATGTCCAGGGCCAGTTTTAGGGGATAATCTTTGTCTTCATCAATTTTTGTCGTGTATTCAGAAGTGTTTTCCGGCTTGGCGGCCTCAAAATAATCCATGAAATAGGCGGGATCCGATTTTTGGATGTATTTGGAATTTTCCAGGTGTTCTTCAAGCATGTTTTCCGAGATTCTTTTGTCTGCTTTTAAATCAAAGGCATCTTTTTCAAGATGGATGGATTCAAGCCATACATCCGGGGTAATGCCCACGGCCTGAATTGAAACATGCCCTGGCGTTAAATACTGGTAAATGGTGAGCTTGACAGAGGCATCGTCTTTTAAGGTGAAGACGGACTGAACCGAGCCCTTGCCAAAGCTTTGCGTGCCCATGACGAGGGCACGGTTGTTGTTCTGAAGCGCACCCGCCACAATTTCAGAGGCCGAGGCAGAACCCCCGTTGACCAAAACGATGATGGGAATGTCGGTGAGGTCGTCATGATCATAGGTGGCCGGATTGACTTGTTCGTCTTCGTTGTTGGCCCCCGCCGTGTAAAGCAGATCCCCCTTGTTTAAAAATTTGTCGGCTAAGGCAAGGCATTGGTCCAAAAGGCCACCGGGGTTGTTTCGCAAGTCAATCACCAGGCCGTTTAAACTTCCTTCATGTGCCATGTTTTTAAGTGCTTTGAGAGCGTCTTTATAAGTGTCTTCCTGAAAACTACGTACGGCCAAAATTCCCAGACGCTTGCTATCAAGTTTGACCACCTTTGAATCAATGCTTTGAATAATAATTTTCCGGCGAGTCAGCATGACGTCAAAAGGTTCCTTGTTTTTTCGCTGAATGGTGAGGGTGACTTTTGAATTGATATTTCCACGCAACAAATCGACGGCTTCGTTGATGGGCATGTTAATAGTGGAGCGTTGGTCAATTTGGGTGATTTTATCGTCGGTTTCCAGCCCAGCTTCAGAGGCGGGGGTATCAGGAAGGGGGGCGATCACTGTTAGTTCATCATCGCGTGTGCCCACGACAATGCCAATGCCCCCGTATTCACCTTCTGTTTGTGTTTTGAATTCGCGAAAATCTTCAGGGGTAAATAGATTGGAATGGGGATCGAGTGGTTTAAGCATCCCCTCAATAAAGGCATATTCTCTGTTTTCAGAATCAACATCCCCTTTGTAGTTTTTTTGCAAGAAGGAGAAAGCTTGGGATACGGAATCAAGAATATCGTAAAGTGATTTCAACGTTTTGATATGAATCGTTTCGTGACTATTTCCCAAGGAAAGGGTCAGATTATGGCCTGAAAAATCAACGAGCAATTCGGGAATTTTGCCCGCCAAATTATTCATCCCTTCTTCAAGCATTTTTAAAGGATGGATTCGGGAAGGGTCATAATAAAAACGTCCGACCAAGCTTTGAGCCCGTTCTATACGATAGATGGCGTCGTAGGTTTTTGGTTTCAGTTCAAGGTTTTTAAGGGGAACAAGGCTATAAGCCTTGAAAGCGGCAAAAGCGATGACAATCAGAAGAGATAAAAGACCTATTTTTTTTAAAATACCTTTCATTGCAAGTAAGAAAAAACCTTGCTACATTTGACACGTTTATATTTTTTCGTCAAACAAGGAGTTATATGGCACGCAAGTTTCCATTCTTTTTATTCACCTTTCTTTTATTGAGTTCTTTTAAGGTTCTTGCATTTACGGTTATGCCCACTTTGTTTGAAGATGCCGTCTCCCGTGCCCATCTCATTTTCAAGGGAACTGTCATCGATAGAGCCATTGAAGACGATGCTTATGAAAGCAAAAAGCGGGTTATTTATTACAAGTTTCAGATTGAGGAATGTCTCAAGGGAATCTGTGGCACAACCTATTTGTTCAAACAGGGCAAAAATGTCCCTGGTTATGAAATGGGCAAGACCTATCTTCTTTTTTTGTCGGAGGAAAATTCGCGTACGGGGCTTGTGTCCCCCGTGGGAGTTTCTGAGGGGGTTTACGAATTGACATTAAAAGATGAAAAATGGTTCATGACTCAACCTTCTCCCAAAGCAAAAAGTGGGGATGAGCCCACGAACAATTACGACATTTTTAAAGAACGTATTTTAAAACAGCTTAAAAACTAGAATTGGTCTTATAAATACAGAGTCATGGTTCGACGAGGCTCACCATGTCCAATTAGGGGTAATTTATGAATTGTCCTTATAAAAGTTGGACACCCTGAGCTCCGTCGAAGGGTTACTTGCCATTATGAAAATAACTTTTCATTTTTTTTATTGGGTTTTTGGAGCTCTTTGTTTTTTTGTTTCGTTTCCCCTTTGGGCGGC
Organism: Deltaproteobacteria bacterium GWA2_45_12; assembly: GCA_001797365.1. Taxonomy (NCBI): domain Bacteria; class Deltaproteobacteria; species Deltaproteobacteria bacterium GWA2_45_12. The sequence continues at coordinate 4,866 of MGPH01000040.1, read as the reverse complement.
AGGTCCCATTCATGTGGCGCCTGACGGCACATCATCGGCATGGGACGGCACGGTTACCCTTCATCCCGAAAGCGGAGATTGCGGCGATTTGACCAATGCCGAAATCATCGATCTTCTTGAAGCGGCAGCCGACAAATGGACCTCGGTTTCCGGTGTTTCGTTAACCATCACCATTACCGAAGGATCTTTGGATACGGATGCTCCCGGAAATGATGTGACCGTGGACAACTATCTTAATTTTTATGTGGATGATGATAATACCGAAGGTTTGGGAGATGATTTAACCCCGGTTATTTTTGATGAAACGGGGGAAATTACCGAGGATGCCCTCAATCTTAGTAGTGCTGCGGCAAACAACGTCCTTGGTTTTGCAGGAGCTGTTGGTTATTCCGATGACGAAACGGAAATAGTCGATGGGCAAATGGTCATTAATTGTGATTCTTCTTTTATTGATGATGACGATGTCCTTGAATTTACCCTTGTTCATGAATTGGGGCATTTATTGGGACTGGATCATAGCACTGTTTATGTGGGGAGCGATGCCGGTGATTGTGATGATGATGTGGATAATGATTGCGACAAGGTGACCATGTATCCTTCCGTGGTAGACGCAGAAGAACAGAAGATTTTAAAACGGGATGACGAAGTAGCCATTCTTAATCTTTATGGTTTGGCCAATTTGGAGGCCTCATCATTTAGGGTGACGGGGACTTTGTTAGATGAAGATGGTGATCCTCTGCGGTGTGCCGATATTCAGGCCCAACAAATTGATGGTTCCGATAATGTTGTGGCAAGTGATGTGATTAGTGCCATTTCTGGAGTCAATGCGGTTGCTGCCGATGATAATGATGATGATGACACCCAGGACAGTGGCGAATGTGAAAGTGACTGTGGTGATTTTGTGATTAGGGGGCTTGATCCGGCCCAAGAATATCAAATTGTTGTCAGGGCGATTAATTCTAGTTTTACGGGAAGCTCCTCTGTTTCCCCTTGTACCAGTAGCCAAATTGACACCATTGATACGGAAACCATCGAAACCATCGCTGTAAATACTTCGGCCAACGGCGGTGTTTTGGCCCTGGGAAATGTCACCACAACCTCCACCGGGGGAACCACGGAAACAGGGGATAGTACAAGTTCCGATGCCTTTGCGCAGAATCTTGCTTGCTCGTTACATCCTTATTCCCAAACCAAGGAGGGCTATGGTTTTATTTTTCTTTTTTATTGGGGGATGATTTTTTTGTTCAGAAAAAGAAAAAGCCATCCCCTTGTTTAAAAACTTGATCCTCTCTTCAATCTTTTGTTAAACAGCCTCTATGCTTGTATCCAAACTTCTCATGCCCACCCTTCGGGATAACCCGGCTGATGCCGAGGTTGTCAGCCACAAACTCATGATGCGTGCGGGTTTCATACGTAAAGTAGCCGCCGGTATTTATAATTATTTACCCCTGGGTTTTAAGGTGATTCAAAACATCGAGCGCATCATTCGTGAAGAAATGAATGCCGTGGGGGCCCAGGAATTGCTCATGCCCATGGTGCTGCCCGCTGAATTGTGGCAAGACTCCGGCCGTTGGGATGTTTATGGCAAGGAACTTTTGCGCTTGAAAGACAGACACGAAAATAATTTTTGTCTGGGGCCAACCCACGAGGAAGTCATTACTGATATTGCCCGCAAGGAACTCCGTTCCTATCGCCAGTTACCCACAAGCCTGTATCAGATACAGACCAAGTTTCGTGATGAAGTGCGCCCCCGTTTTGGGTTGATGCGGGGCCGTGAGTTTATCATGAAGGACTGTTATTCGTTTGACCGTGACGAAGAAGCATCCCAAAAAACATACAAGGTTTATTACGATGCCTACACCAAAATATTTTCGCGATGCGGACTTACCTACCGCGCTGTTGAAGCCGTTACCGGAAACATCGGCGGAACCTTGTCACACGAATTTCAGGTTTTGGCAGAATCAGGCGAAGACGCCATTGTAGGGTGCTCAGGCTGTGATTATGCGGCCAATATTGAAAAGGCTGAGTGCAAAGACAATGAAACCTGTACCCGTTGCGGGAAAGGCACCATGAAAGCTTATCGTGGCATTGAAGTGGGGCAGGTCTTTTATTTGGGGACGAAATATTCCAAAACAATGAAGGCTTTTTATCTGGATGAACACGGGAAAGAACAGCTTTGTGTGATGGGATGTTATGGCATTGGGGTGGGTCGCACAGCCGCCGCAGCCATAGAACAAAACCATGATGACAAAGGGATGATCTGGCCGGTGGCCCTGGCTCCTTACAAGGTGGCCATTATCAGCTTGGGGGTTGAAGGTCGCGTGGTGGAAGTGGCCCAAAAATTTTACAAGGAGCTTGGTTCACAAAATATGGATGTCTTGTGGGACGACCGCGACGAACGCGCGGGGGTCAAATTTAATGACATGGATTTGATCGGCATTCCTTTTCAACTCACCATTGGAAATCGTGGTCTGGAAAAAAACGAGGTTGAAATAAAGAACAGAAAAACCGGGCAAAAAGAATTGGTGCAATTAGACCAAGCGATCAGCTTGTTAAAATTCAAACTACAAATATAGATCCGTGAAACACAACCCCATCATCATTGCGCTTGACACTTCTTCTTCACTGAAGGCGCTTAATTTGGTTCATAAACTTAAAGTGACGGGAGTTGCTTTTAAAGTGGGTTACGAACTTTTTTTGAGCGGAGGCCGCCGCTTGGTTGAAAAAATTGTCAATCAGGATGTCCGTGTTTTTCTCGACTTAAAATTTCATGATATTCCTAATACTGTAGCAGAGGCTGCTAGTGTGGCTACCCGCATGGGTGTGTGGATGTTTAATATCCATGCCAGTGGGGGGATTGAAATGATGGCCAGAGCCAAAGAAGCTTCTTTGAAGGTGGCGGCTCAAAATAAAATACATGCCCCGCTTTTGATGGGAGTGACCGTGCTGACTAGTTTATCCAACCTTAAAGATATAAATGTTTCTCTTTCTATAGAAGAGCAGGTGTTAAGCCTGGCTTCAAAGGCCCAAGAGGCCAGTTTAGACGGGGTTGTTTGTTCCGCCATGGAAGCTCCCTTATTAAAGAAGAAAATGGGTGAAAAATTTTGTTTGGTGACTCCGGGTATTCGTCTCCCAGGGGAAGCCACCCATGATCAAAAACGCGTTGTTTCTCCCCAAGAAGCTCTTAAAAATGGAAGTCATTATTTGGTGATGGGCCGCCCCATTACGGAAAGTTCCCGCCCCATGAAAACTTTGGGGACCCTTCTTCATTCCCTCAATTTGAGGCAATAGGGCCTCAGTCTTTTTCCTTTATTTGGGGGGTGAAGCCTCCAGATGCTTTTTGTTCCCCCGGGGTCCTCTTAAAAAAATAAGTAATATCATAGTATTATACTTAATCTAAACCCTCTTTTTTGGCAGGCTAATTGCTAGGTTATTGCGTGGGGAAACACTATGAAACAAGGGTTTAACAAACAAGATTTAAATCTTCAGCTCATGCCCGTTTCTGAGGAGACTAATAATGAAACATTGGCTTTGGAATCGATGATGACTCAGTCAGCCTTTGGGCATGAATATGCTTTAATGAATCTGGGGGATAAAATCCCTTTTTCTCGTCGCGAAGAGATTATGGCCGAGCTTGATGAACATAAACATCTCTATTTTTGGGCCAGAGAACAGCTTCTGAGTAAGGCTCCGGATCGGTTAAACACCCTTGAAGAAGGTATCCGTTTCCAGAAAGAAAGTATTTTTGGTCAACGCATCACTCTTCACTAAATCTTTTCCGTAAAATTACCCAAAAAATTACCCAAAAAATCTTGACAAGGTTTTGAATTTCAAATAGCTTTCACAAACTTTTTTCAAACCCCATACTTCGGCCGGAGGGTTCATAAAATTTATCACATCATTTCAGGTGCTTATCCTGTTTTGTGGCAGGCTTTAAAATTTTTGCTCTCTTCAAATTTGGGTACAGAAGCGTTCTTTGACATTTTTTTAAGATGAAATCTTCTTTAAGCCATTCTTGGGCTTTAAGAGCGTGGGTATAAAGCCGACGTAGCTCAGCTGGTAGAGCAACTGATTTGTAATCAGTAGGTCGCCAGTTCGACTCTGGCCGTCGGCTCAAAAATTTTGCAAAGCGAAATTTTTCCTCCATTTTCTCATGCTATTTTCTAAAATCCGCATGGGAAAATAGAAAATAGAGAATAGAGAATAGAAAATAGAGGGAAAATTTACTTTGTAAATTTTCGGAGGGATGCCCGAGTGGCCAAAGGGAGCAGACTGTAAATCTGCCGGCTTTACGCCTTCGATGGTTCGAATCCATCTCCCTCCACAAAAATTTCCGAAAGGAAATTTTTCCTCCATTTTCTCATGCTATTTTCTAAAATCCGCATGGGAAAATAGAAAATAGAAAATAGAAAATAGAGGGAAAATTTCCTTTTGGAAATTTTCGCGGGAGTAGCTCAGTTGGCTAGAGCATCAGCCTTCCAAGCTGAGGGTCGCGGGTTCGAGTCCCGTCTCCCGCTCATACGAATGCGGAATGGAAGATAAGAAGATAATACATCTTAAAAATGTTTGCCGGATATCGGAATTTAAGGAAGTGAACGCCGATGTAGCTCAGTTGGTAGAGCATTTCCATGGTAAGGAAAAGGTCACCGGTTCGATTCCGGTCATCGGCTCAGAGGTAAGGAAAAGGTCACCCCGCGAAATATGCGGAATAGGAAAAAGATTTTTTGAATGTGAAATGTGAGTTTTGATTTTTTGATTTGGGAGTTTTTAAATTTATAAGTTGAGGGTTATAGGTAATGGATAAGGGCTATTACTTATCACCCATCACTCATTACGAAAGTAGAAGGAGACACATATGTCAAAGGA
>MGPH01000039.1 GCA_001797365.1 Deltaproteobacteria bacterium GWA2_45_12 | reverse complement strand
CCATCCACCTCAACTTCCTATCCATTCCCTCCAGTGTCAGGGGCGCATATCACGCCGTAACCGTGGGTTTGGATTTGGAGGTAGTAATAATCTCGATGAAATAATTGGTTTTCTTCCAACAGGCATTGCTGTTGATGACGCGGATTATGTTTTTGTTACAGATCAAGGAGATTACACCGTTAAGTTGTTTCGATTTGAAGATCATCAGCTAATCTTTTTATCAAAATTTGGTGAGAAGGAAGGAGATCGGGATGGTATCTCAAATAAACCTCATGGAATAGCCGTGTCACCCGATGGTTTTATTTTTGTTGCAGAACCCATCATGGGGCGCATAAAAGTTTTGGAACTTCGAGATGAGGTATTGCAGTTTTTAAGATATGACGAATTTGGCCCTGTTCCCCAAGAGGAGTTAGGCCTTCCAATAGGAAACAGCCAACCTTACGATATGTGTTGGTATGGGGATGATCATCTTTATGTTTCCTTTAATGGTGATGATCCTTATTTATTGATGATGAGTGTTCACGAAAACGGTGAACTAAGACGGGAAGATATTTTACACGTTTATAATCCCACTACAGGGGAACCTAGATTTGCTGATTCTATAGCAACGACTGGCAATATACTTTATCTTGTAGAAGACAATGATTTGGTAACCGTTGTTATTCACGAAAGTGCTGGTGGATTTTCCCATGAAGTTTCGAATCGGTACCAGGACGTCGATTTACAAACGAGTGATATTCTTTTTATTAAGGCCATTGCCGTCAATCAGGAAGGGCACATTTTTTTGGCTGATAACGAGAATCACGTTATCAAGGTCATCCAATTTCAGGACAATCAATTTAGGCAAATCACGGTATCATCAAGAATTCTTCCAGAAGAAAGTCATCCAGTGATCAATAGTATGGTTGCGGATAATCAGGGGCACCTTTTTATCTCTGTGTATGGAAAAATTCTTGTATTTCAATTAGTGAATGGGGAGCTTCTTCCTGTAACTGAACTATCTACATCCGTAGAATATTTAGCTCTTGATGGTCAAGGACGGCTTTTTGCCTCTGCTTGGGGTTATATTGATATTTTTTCTTTTAATGGAGAGACCCTTCATCTTTCTGATCGTTTTTATCTTCCCCTCGGAAACATCTATAACATAAGCGCGGGTGAAGACGGCCTTATTTTTCTGACGTTGAAGTCTAATGATTTTGGATTTCCACCTCCACCCTCAACATATAAAGTTTCAGCGCATCGATACCAAAACGGAGAAATGACTCATATTGATGATTTAGATGATGAGGAGCATCTTCATTCCGAAGGAGGCAAAAAAATAAAATTTTATCATCATCGCCTCTACATTGCCGATGGGTATGATTCCAAAATTAAGGTTTATGAGGCCCATGATGGGGAAGGTTTACAATTTAAAAGAGAATTTGGGGGCCGTGGTTTTAGTGATGGTCTTTTTAGTGGTTATCCCATCGATGGTTTTCTTCCTTATGCTCTTGATGTGCAAAACGACAAAATTTATGCCGTTGATGAATTTCGTCTTCAGGTGTTTCCTTTTCCCGATGATGAAAGGGAAGAAAACCTTGCTATAGATTTTGCTTCTGTAGAGAACCCCATCCTCTGGCGTCATGAGGAAAATCCACAAATTATCTCTCCACAAGAAGTCGTTGATGACCAGATAGATAATTGTCCGGGAATATCCAACGTATCCCAAGTTGATACAGATCAAGATGGTTCTGGCGATGAATGTGACAAAATTGATAATCGTTACGAAGGGCCTGATAATGACGGAGATGGTTTGTCCGATGCTTTTGAGGAAGCTCATGGTTTAGAAATGGATAGTCCTGATTCAGACGGGGATGGCATTTCTGATGGAGAAGAAATTGGGGATGATCAATTTCATCCAAAGGATGGAGATAACGATGGTTTTTTAGATGCTCAGGAAAAAATGATTGTGATTGGTTCTTCGGAAGGGAAAATAAGTGGTGTGGCAAATACCGTTTTTGATGAGGAGGGGAATATATTTGTTGCCGATTTAGAAAATTGGCGGGTCATGAAATTTGGTTCCCGCTACGAATATTTAGACAACCTTTTTTTGGGTGCCAAAATCATTGATTTAAAAATTGCAAGACAAAATACCTTATGGGCTTTGACAGACAAGGGACAGCTTGTGGAATTTGATCGTGATCTTCAAGTGCTCCGTAGTTATCCTTTTTGGCAAATTGTTCATTGGCGCGGAGAACCCAATCCAGATTGGGCTTACTCATGGGATGAGGGCTGTCTAAGATCAGATTTTGGCAATAATATTTTTTGCTTCTTGGGTTTGAATACCGACAATGATGGAAATATTTTTGTGGCTTATTCTTATGACCGTGAGTTGAGAATAAGCCAGCTTGATGTTGATGGGCATTGGTCTTGGCAACTCAATATTTTTGACCCGGAGAACTTTAATTCCGTGATTGATGTTGTTATTCACCCTGATCCGTTGTTGAGAGAAATTTATGTTCTAGGGACGATACCTAATTTTAGGGGAAAAAGAATTTTAGTTTATAATCGAGGAGGAGAATTTTTAAGGACCATTGGTAGTACTGAAGATTGTGAAGCTATTGATGCCTTATGTAATCCTTCCCATATACATTTGATTGATAGGAACCTTTTCATTGAAAATGAATTTTCAAACGAACGATCCATTAAAATTTACTCTTTAGAGGGAGTTTTTCAAAACGAAATTGCATTTCCTCATGATCTTTCCGAAGAAGCTCTTCCCTATGAAGCTTATTGCTATCATTTCCAAGGGGGAGACTTAGAGGGGAATCTTTATTTTGGAAGTTCTTCATACTCCTGCGGGGGTGAGGCCCATTTGCTTAGGCAATACAATGCAGAAGGGCAACTTCTTCAACTGATTGGAGATGATATGAGTGATCCTGACGATTTTCTTTGCCGAGATGGGAATTGTCATTTCGATGTGGATTCGGATGGAAATATTTATGTCTTAAGTCTTTTTCAAGACAATCCAGAACTACGTGTTTTTGATCATGAAGGCCAATTTCTCCAGAGTATCGATTTACAGGAACAATTGGGAGGATTGGACATTCATCTTTTCCGTATGGATTCTCACGGCAACTTTTATTTCCTGGTTTCTTGTTGGAGAAGAGGGGAGGGGCGATGTCAAATTGATGGTGAAGAAATTTGGGTTTTTAATTCTCGTTTTCACCAAATAGCCGTCATTGATGAAGAGAATCTTGAATTTAGAGATGAACATCCTGATTTTAGCCTTTCGATTTCTTCTTTTGATCTTGACGAAAGGGATCGTCTCTATGTCCTTTATGCATGGGGTGAAGATGATGTGTTGGTCCGTTTTAGCAAAAATGCCTTCGTTGAAGAGGTGCACTGGATTTTTAATTGGGGACTTCCCCAAAATTTTCGTGTAAGCCGTTCAAACAAAGTATATTCAATTTATTCTTCTTTTTCTCTTATCCATAGAGACAATTTAGCTAATCTTGAAGAATTTGATCAGGAAAACAACATTCATCAGGAAGGTCTTATCGATTTTGATATATCTGATCCAAGCCGAGCTCCGGTCTCAATAGAAAATGTGAGAGGTTTCAATTTTCGTTGGTTTGATATTACGCCCTTGCTTTTGGGTTCTTCAAACTCATCAGCGAGACGGGAAACCATCTATACGTTAAGCCAAAATGGCCAGGTTCGTGTTTATCTCCCCGGGCAACAGATCGCTGATTTTTTCTTTGGGCAATTAGGGCTTGATGATTACGATGACTTTTTCCCGAACGACAATGTGGCGCATATTCGAGCTAAAAATCATAAGATTTACATTTTCGATAAATATCGGATTCGAGTTTTTCAGTAGAATTTATTTTCTCAAGGAAAGCCCATGATCTTCCCTGACCGCTACAAACTCCTCAAAAAACTCGGGCAAGGGAGCTTGGGAGAAGTTTATCAGGTCCGCGATACGGCCGATGGCAAGGTTTGCGCCCTGAAGGTTATCCGGGAGGATGCCTCCCAAAATTTTGAAGCTTTAAAATCGGAATTTCATTTTCTTTCTTCCCTCAAACATTCCCATCTCGTCACAGTTTACGAGCTTGAGATAAATTCATCAGGAGCTTTTTTGAAGGAAGAGTTTGCCCACGGTGAAAATTTTCTTGAAGCCACAAAAAGCTTTTCTGAAGAAAAAATCATCCCGCTCATCATCCAGATTTGCGAGGCCCTGGGGTATCTGCACTCCCAGGGGATTATCCACGGGGATATCAAACCTGAAAATATTCTTGTGACACAGAAGGGAATCAAGCTTCTGGATTTCTCGTTGGCCGGGCATTTTCTCAAATCGGAGGCCCCACCTCCGCGCGGCTCTCTTTCTTACATGGCCCCGGAAGTTTTTTTTGAAAAGAGGGTTCCTCAGAGTGATTTTTATAGTCTAGGAGTGACGCTCTACGAAGCATTCACCGGGGAGAGGCCGCGTGAAATAGAAGAGAAGGATTTAAAGAATCTGAAAACAATTTTGAGCATCCCCATCCGGAAAATTTCATCTTTGAACCCTAATATTTCATCTCGACTTACGCGCATCATTCACAAGCTCTTGTCGTTAAGCCCGCAGGGCCGCTATGAGAGTGCAGGGGAGATCATTTATGATCTTAAAGACGAAAAAGAAACGGATCTGGTCGAAAAGTTTCCCTTTGACCCCTATTATGAGCGGGATCTTAAGCTTTATCAGGAAACATCGAACAAACCCTACCAGGCTCTTGTTTATCACAGGATGGGGCATTTCACGGAAGCCCTCGAGATCTGCGATTCCATTTTAAAGGATCCGCAGGGCTACGCGCCTGCACTCATCATCAAGATTCAGGCGCTGCAGGGCATGGCTCTCGTTCATCTTGGAAAGAGTGAGGAAGCCATTGCTCTTTGCAAAAAGGTTCTTGATGCTGCCACGGATAAGGATCAGCCGGAGTTCTTGTCCATCACCAATACATTGGGGCTGGCCTGTGATCATCTCAAGCGATGGGATGAGGCCATTTTGCATTACGAAAAAAGTCTGGAGATTGCCAAAAAGAATGAATTGCCGGCGGCCCAGGCGATGATCACCAATAACCTGGCCATCGTCTGGCAAAAGAAGATGATGAATCCCAGGGCGCTGGACTTGTATAACCAAAGTTTGATCCTGGCCCGCCAGGTTGGGGATAAGCAATTAGAGGTTTCTGTTCTGGAAAATCTGGGGACCATGGCGCACGAGCGGGCTGACTATGGCGAAGCTCTCAAAATTTATTCCCAAGCGCTGGAAAAAAGCGAACAGTTTGGTTTTAAGCCGCAGATGCTTTCTTTGAAGCTGAATTTGGCCAATATTTTTTTTCTTTTGGGCTTTGATGAAAAGGCCGAGGCTTTTTTAAAAAACCTTGAAGACCAAACCCAGGGCCTTATTTTAAGGGCGTACTATGCCCTTCTTTTGAAGAAGAAGGATTTCTTCGAAACGGCATTGTCTTTGGCCAGGCAGAGGCTCAAGAAAAATCCCGGCAATCAGGATGAAATTTTCCTGACTCTTTTGGAAATCGAGTTTCTCATTGATTTAAACGAGCTTTCAAAAGCCGATGAACTGCTCAAAAAAGTCACTCCTCTTGTTCTTGAAACTAAAAATGACCGTTTGGAGACCCAGGCCGATCTGTGCCGTTCCCGGGTCCTCATCGCTTCTGATGTGAAACGGGCGGGCCCCATCCTTCAAACGCTTTCAGCGTATTACCGGGCCAAAGAGGGCAGGGAGGCCCTTTGGGAGGTCTTGTTCCATGCGGGGCGGTGCCATGAGCTTCAGGGCGACAAAGATCGGGCCGAATCATGCTTCTTGGAATCGCTTGCCATTTTGGATAAGATTCATCAGACAATACCGGCGCGCATCAATGACCGTTTTTATGAGGTCCCAAAAAGAAGGGAGCTCCTCCTTTCCATCAAAAATTTTTTAGAAGGGAAAATCGAAAATCCCATGATCCCTGATTTATTTAAAAAAGAAACCCGGCGTTATAAACGTTTGCTGGAGATCAACCGGCGATTGGCGGCCCAGAGCGATTTGGATCGCCTGCTGGATTACATCATGGATTCCGCCTTGGAGCTCACCGGCGCCAAACGCGGTTTTCTCATCCTTAAAAAAGACGGGCCTCTTACGGAACTTAAGGATTCCCTCAATGTCCTTGTGGCGCGTCACATGGACCTTGCGGCAATTTCTGACCCGGGTTTCGGCTTCAGCCGGTCCGTTGTCGAAAAAGTAATCCAGAGTGGAGAGCCTCTTTTGGTTGAAGAGGCCTCAGAAGATGCCCGCCTAGCCAGCTATCAGAGCATTCACGAACTGGGGTTGCGATCCGTTCTTGTTTGCCCGCTCACCCTTCAGGGCAAAGTGTCAGGTGTCATTTACGTGGATGATAAATTCGCATCCAACATCTTTTCCCAGGAAGAACTGGATATCCTCTCGGCCCTGGGCGATCAGGCCGTGTTGGCTTTGGAGAACAGGCATTTGATGGAAGGTTTGAAGAATTCCAAAATGAAAGTGGAGGAACTCAACCGGCAATTATCGGATCAATTGCAGGATACGACGGCGGAATTGGCAGAAACGCAAAAGCATTTGCAAAAGGTGCATCGCGATCTCGGGTTTCGTTACGATTATGGCAATATCGTTGGTCAGTCGGATTCCATGAAATCCATTTTCAAGGTTTTGGACCAGGTTTCCGACACGGACATTCCCGTTCTTGTTTATGGTGAGTCGGGGACGGGCAAAGAACTCATTGCCAAAGCCTGTCATTTTAACAGCGCGCGAAAAAATAAACCCTTTGTCTCGGAAAACTGTGCGGCCATTCCCGAAAATCTGCTCGAAAGTGAACTTTTTGGCCATACGCAGGGAAGTTTTACGGGAGCCACGCGCGACAAAGAAGGGCTTCTTCGCCATGCGGATGGGGGGACTGTTTTTTTGGATGAAATCGGCGATCTGCCCTTAGCCCTTCAATCCAAGCTGTTGCGCGTGCTTCAGGAAAAAGTTATCCGTCCCGTGGGGGCTAAGGAATGGATTCCCGTGGACATCCGCATCGTTTCGGCCACCAATAAAAATTTGGAGGCCCTCATCAAGCAGGAAAAATTCAGGGAGGATCTTTATTACCGCTTGAACGGATTAAAAATTGAATTGCCCCCTTTGCGCGAAAGAAGGGAAGATATCCCTTTGCTCATCAATTTTTTTAGCCAAACTTTTTCAAAACAATACAAAAAAACGCCTTGTACTTTTACTCGTGAGGCTCTTCATCTTCTCATGGATTATTCCTGGCCGGGGAACATCAGGGAGCTTGAAAATACGGTGCGCAACGCCTTTTTGTTTTCAGCCAAAACGATTGATGTGAAAAATCTGGAATTCAAAAAAGAGCTTTTTGCCCCTGAAGTTTTGACCAGAGAATTTCTTCTGCAAAATATCCACGAATGGACTGATGAAAAAGAAAAAATCGTTCATGCCCTCAAAGCCCACAATTACAACAAAGTGGAAACGGCCCGCTTTTTAGGCATGAGCCGAAAAACTCTCTACAATAAGATGGGATCCTATAAAATCAGCACCAAAAGGCTGGTTACATATGTATAATTATTGGGGACAATTTTTACACATATGGTCTAGAAATATTTCCAGATCCCTCTCATAAACATAAAAATAATTAATAATAACAATATATTATATTTTTTTATACGTTTGTATCTTTTTGGCATGTCTCTTGCTTTTCTTTGCTCTGGAAGGAGAAAAGCTTATGACGCGTCCCGATCCTGTTTCTTTCAAAGAGCCGGCTGGCTATGCGGTGGCCCATCCCTATCCCGATGAAGAAGTGGATGGAATTCATCCGTCCCAAACTTATTCCCAATACAAAGAGACAACGCTTGCTCCCGTGAAGAATCAACCAAGAAAGTTTTTGCTGTTTCCTGCCAACAAGGTAAGGGAAGAAAAAAAATACACTCAAGTGGATACCGGGTCTCTTTCCTTGGATCCCAAAAAAGTGGTCCAATCGGAACGTCTGGGGCAAACACTTATGGATGTTTTGCCGTTGCCTTCAAAAAGCTGTCAGGAAAAAATATTTGTGCAGCATGCCAAACAGGTTTTTGAAAATTTGGGGTTAAGAGTGAGTGTGGATGATTTGCCTGCACAAGTGGCTCAAATGAACCCGAAGGATCAGAAGGATTTTTATTGTAATGAAGGGACAACTCAGCCTGAGTCGGGCAATTTGATCGCCTTTCTTCCGGCAACAGATGCTTCACTTCCTTCCTGGAATCTCAATTTTCATTTCGACACTCTTCAAACTTCTTTTGAAGGCATCGCTCGCCAAGGTGACATCATCCGCCCGGCCAAGGCTACGCCCCTTGGTGCGGATGACAAGGCGGGCTTTGCCATCCTTGTGGAAACGCTGCGCGTGATTCAGGAAAACAGAATTCCTCACGGCGATATCCGCATTGTGGGCCTGGTGGGTGAGGAAGACACGGGAGGAGGAGCCCTGCTTATTTCTGCGGATCATTTCAAGGAAGATGTCCTTGTCAGTGTGGATGGCACCGATCCCAACGAAATAGGGAGAGCCGCCCCCACGATGTACAAGGGTTATGTTGCCATTCAAACACACACCAGTCATCCTTTTGCCGTGGACAAGCAAAAATCGGTGAGCGCTTGTGCTGTGGGCACTGAATTCAAACTACAGGCCGGGTTCAAATCCGATGCGCATCCTTCCGACCACCCCAATGTTGTGCTTCACACCTATTTTGAATCGTGCGGTGTGGATGGGGGGAAGAAAACGGATTTTGGGGTTCCCCTTGCGGATCCCAAATACAACACGATTGCCCCTTTTTGGACGGCGGCCTGGCAGATGCGCAATTTGGAAGGCCCCGAAAAAGCTGCTCAAATGGCGGCCGGCCTTAAGGGGACCTTACAGCGAGTTTGTCAGCAAGCGGCTGAAGGGAGAACGCCTGTGGCATGTGAGATAACAGGGACGGATAAGCCGAGTTTAGTCGGTTATGTTGTGCCCGAGGAGGATCCGGGCATTTCTTTGCTTCAAGGTGGATTTGAAAGTGTCGGCATGTCCCCTGAAGTGACGGCCAGGCAGTTCGGCGGATTCAACGGAAACCACATTCATTCCCGTTTTGGAGCCAAGATGGTCATTATAGGTACGGGAGCCAGCAATTACATCCACACCGATCTCGAAACAGCCAGTGTAAGCGGCATGACCCATGTGGCCCAGGGTTTACTGGCGGCGATGCTGGAATCGTATCGGTATCAACGAGATTGAAAGAAATTTATGGAAAATAGTTCGGTACAAACAATTCATTTGCCAACTTACTTTCATGTTTTGGAACGTTTACCCAGCGTCTTATCAGAGGATATCCAGATAGCCCAAGCCACCCTCCATTTCATTCTCGGGGATCAATACGGACAGCCCCTTGTTTTTAACCGCGGGAGATATTTTGGCGACGGCCTTATGCACACCAATCCGGTTTATCTTTCGAGGGGGGGCGGCGAATCCTTATCCATGCTTGATTTCCAAGAAAATGGTTTGATTGCAAAATCGGACGGGGGCTTGTTCCCATTCATTGGGGTTTTGCCACCCAGTTTGGTGCCTTATTTTTTTGGGGGGATTTTTGGAGTTGAGGAGATGAAGAAAAAACCATCGGAGGATTGGGTGTTCATGCAAATTCAAGGAGCCTGGGAGCTTTATCAATGTCTCGAAAAAAATAATGGGGACTCATCCCTATGCCAAGCCTCCGAAGGAAATCAAAAAATTGCGGAAGCTAAAAAGATCGTTGATGAAAAGAATGCGGTTCTAGAAAAGCAAGCGGCCATAGATGCAGAAAAAAAGCGCTCGCAGGAACATGAGGATCAAATGGGGAGTTATCTTCAGAAGTCCGAGGAGATCTGGCTTCTTGCCGAAAAAATGCGTCAAAATGCCCAGGGATTGGGAGATGGTGACCCTGATGTCATTGAGGGCATCATGAAGAAGTATCTCATGTATCGTAATTATATCGGGGCGGGTAGTGATTTGGAGAATGCAAAAATTCGCTACGAAAAGGCGTTAGAAATGCTGGAAGCTTTCACCAAAAGCTCTGGAAGTTGGAACCAATTTGAAAATTTCTGTGACAAATTTAATTTTGGAAGCACACCTTGTCGTGAAGATCAGGCAGGCGGTGGAAGTACTGATTATCACTATTCCTGCCCCTTTGACATTACCGTGGTAGGGCATGAGTCCGACTGCAGGACACCGGTGAAGCCGTTTACGCCTTATTAATTTTTATGAAGATATTTTTAACATTAAGAATAAAAAGGGCACTTTTTTTGGGAGTTGTTTTTTTAACGGGCTTCGTTCCAACGGCGCAGGCCTTCAATTTCAATCCTTTCAGTTATATCGCCGATTTCCTGAGGAACCCCTGCCTTGAATTCAGCAACAATGGTATTCCCATCCGCCCCTGCAGCCACCGGGGTATCCCTGAATGCAAAGACTATGAAGAAGGGGCAAGGTGGTGCGAGGGAGAAAATGCTTATAGGCAATGTGGTGGTGGGCGATGGCGGACTAACGTGTGCGATCCAGGCTTGGTTTGTTTTCAGGTAAGTGGTGCCCAAGCGCGTTGTGAAGAACCTTCAGCAGTTCGGGAGCTTGAGGCAAATCAGCAGGATACCGATGGAGATGGTTTAAATGACCTTGACGAGATGCAAATTTATGAGACGGACCCTTCTGTTGCCGACACGGACGGGGATGGATTGACCGATGGTGATGAAGTGACCATTCACGAAACAGATCCGGCAGATTCTGATTCCGATGGAGACGGCTTAGCGGATGGTTATGAAATTTCCATAAGCTTAAATCCCAATCTCGTTGATAACCCCGCCCTTCAAATTGCCTTGGAAATGATCATGGACACCTACGATGGGGATGAGGATGGGATTGAAGATCACCTGGATAATTGCCCTCACGCATCCAATCCGGATCAAACGGATTCAGACAATAATGGCATCGGGGATGGATGCGATCCGGATCCTATTGTTGCTTGGCAACAACTGAATTCTCGTCTTCGTCGGTTTATTGAATTTTTCAGGTCGAGGAGAATGAGAAACTTTCAGGACCAATTTTTTGTGCCGGAAAATTTTGAAAGAGATGAAAAACCAAGGAGGTAAAAATGAAAACAAATAGATATATTTTTTTAGGGATGTTTCTTACCGGTCTTTTTACTTTAACCAAAGCCCAAGCGACGGTTGTCAGGTTTCAGTCCGATCGTCTGACACAGGTAGGAACTGTTAACGATGGGAACCTTCCGGAAGGACAAGCCATGCTTGAAATTCCTGTCCAAATGCTTGGTGAACGT
This sequence comes from Deltaproteobacteria bacterium GWA2_45_12, assembly GCA_001797365.1. Lineage (NCBI taxonomy): Bacteria > Deltaproteobacteria > Deltaproteobacteria bacterium GWA2_45_12. The sequence continues at coordinate 8,854 of MGPH01000039.1, read as the reverse complement.
CCGGTGGACCATCCACTCCCTTGCGAGAGCAATGATGTTGATCCCCATTTAACCTTGAAGATCGACCTGCGGACTCCAGGAGGACGAGCCTCGTATGCCACTTTGTTAATGGCAAAGTTTACAAGAAAATATGTTCACATTGATTATGACGGTATTCCAGGGAGCTGCTTTATTGGTAGTGTCCTTATTCGTGGCGAATAAAAAACAGGAGGAAAAAATGAAAAGAAAAACATATCCATTGGTCATCGTTACTCTAATGGGACTTCTTTTAGTCTCACCAGTTTGGGCTGATACGTTCCACCTTAATGGAAATTCCATTTATACCATGTCCCCCCGTGTGGATGGGAGCCAAGCTGAAATTGATATTTTTACGGATGAAATTACAGAGGTGGTGAATCACTGGCGAGATAATGAGTCTATAGCCTGTACGGAACAGCAAAGGTTCAAAGTCACTCATTTGTTGCTCAATATGGGGACACCCAATGGAAGAGCGGCCTATGCCACCCTGCTCATGGCGCGAACCCTTAAAAAAGATTTGAGGTTAGAAATAGGGGAACCACCCGAGTGCCAGATAGTGAGCGTTGGAGCAACCAATGCCATCGATCTTATGGGCCACTTTGGTTCTGGTGCGGCCCACTTTGGAGAAAGCCGATGGTAATAGATCGCAGATCGCTGAAACGGCAAATCATATTGCTCGTGATGACTCTTTCTTTTGGATTGCCTGCGTTTGACGCCAGTGCCCGTTGCGAAACCGATGAGGACATAGAGCGGTATTTCTGGAGCCGGAGGTTTAGCCCCCATATTTCTATCGATGACACACCTCGATGCAGATGGTCCGATGGATCCAGTTGCCACCGCACACTTTCGCGCCTTTATTTGGAGTGTAGTGGAGGTTTTTGGATCCATAAGGATTGTGGAGAGGGGATGCGTTGCAGTACCGTAAATTGGAGCCGAATTCGTTGTGTAGAGGATCCCCAATGCCTGGAGGTGGGGGATGATGAGGAAGTTCCGATTGATTCCGACAACGATGGTCTCCAAGACGAGGATGAAATCAATCTCCATCATACCGATCCCCAAAATGCCGATACCGATGGGGATGGCCTAAACGACGGTGACGAAATTAATGTTCATGAAACCAATCCAACCGATCCAGATACCGATAGTGATGGGTTGGACGACGGGTATGAAGTGTCCATCCACTTAAACCCCAATTTCGTTGACAACCCAGCCCTCCAAGTAGCTTTGGAGATGATCATGGAAGCCTATGATGAGGAGGAAAACCCCGTCGTTGTTCAACAACAGCAGAATGTGCGTTTTCGTCAGTTCATTGAATTTTTCAAATTGAGGAAAATAAGAGACTTTCAAAACCAATTTTTCATCCCTTAAGAATTTAGAAAGGGATGAAAAAAAAGGAGGTCAACCAAGATTTTCAAAATCGAACATAGAAAACTCCGTATATCGTATATCGTGTATCGGGACAAAATTTGCGCCCCCAACTGGACGCTTTTCGAACTGCGTGTGCTGACTAAGATAAAATCAGCCTCTATAAAGTGACAACTCAGGGCTTTCGGAATTTTTCGGCCTTCTTGCGCTCGGTCGCGGCCGCCTCGGTATAGCCCATGAGCTCATAGAGGTCAGCGCGGCGGACGCGGAACCCATACAGCGTTGGATTCAGTTCGATGGCTTCGCTGTAATCCTTGAGAGCGAGGATGTAGTCCTTCTGCTTCTGATAGCAATCGCCGCGCATGAAGTACGGGCTGTCGTATTTCGGGTCGAGTGCGATCGCCTTCGTGTAATCGCGAACTGCGCTATTGCAGTCGTGCTTACTCCAATAACACGAGCCGCGCCAATACAAGATGAAGGCCGAGGAGGGGTTCAGCGCAAGCGCCTTGTTCAAATCCTTGATCGCCGCATCTTGCTTGCCCTGGTTGCTGAGGGTGCGGCCTCGCATCAGCCAAGCGTCGGTCAATTTCGGGTTCAGTGCGATCGCCTCGGTAAAATCAGCGAGTGCAGGGATGTAGTCGCCCTTCCCGAAGTACGCGTTGCCCCGGTCGAACCACGCCGATGGGTCCTTCGGGTTCGTCTTGATCACCGTGGTGGCCGCCGCGATTCGGCAGTCGAGATCCTCCCAGACACAGGCGCTTTCTTGCGCGAAGGAAGCCGACGAAAGGCCAGTCAACGGCAACAGCAAAGCCAAGCTCAGGAGTAATTTAATGGAACCACCCTTGAGTATCTCCATTATTCCTCCACCCGGGAGAAAACCGTGATCCGAGCGTAGTCGAGGGGGGGCAATCTTGATGTTCGCCTTCTCTGGCATTCTGTAGGAACCATACAATACTATCCCGCTTCATGCTAATAAATTTGTCGCTACCTGCGCCCCTGGCAAGAATCGAACTTGCGCACCCGGCTTCGGAGGCCGGTACTCTATCCACTGAGCTACAGGGGCGAAAATCCGCCTTCGGCGGATTTCGTTCTTCGTAATTCGTTCTTCGTTTTTCGGAAAAGAAAATTATTAAATACGAGAAAGGATAAGGGATGACCGAATTTACCCGAAGAACGAATTACGAAGAACGTGAACGAAAATTTTGCTACAGCAAAATTTTTAAGTGGGTGTTAGTGGGATCGAACCACTGGCCCCTTCCGTGTGAAGGAAGTGCTCTACCTCTGAGCTAAACACCCAGCACGGCAGTCGATAAAAAGCCATCTGTCCCGAAGGGGACCCCTTCGGGGCTTTGTTACCTCTTCGCCCACTCCCTGCGGCGTACTGTATAAGTACGCCTCGGTCGGGGCTCATCGGTGCCTCGCATATGGCTTTTTTTCAACTGCCTTTATATCCTTTAGTCTTTCTCGGGCGCCTTTTATCTGGCCTATTTTTGTCATTTTTTTCAAGTAAGCATAGCGGCTCATTAATACAGCTTAAGGGAGAGGGGCAAGCGTTTAAATTTAAGTGGTGTTCGCCCATTCAAACTATGCTTTTCGTTCTCCATAACGATAAAACTTGTAAGCGATGTAACCATATTGAAACACAGTGATGCAGGTGAGGGCAAAAGCGGTGTAAAAGAAACCGGCTTGTATCGGAGGCCAAATTTTTTCCATGAACAGGGGCAGGGTATAAAAGTTTTTTTCTTTTAAAAAGTCGGCGAATGCCAGAATCAAGACCATAATTTGTGAGAAAGTGGCCAGCTTTGAAAAACGTGTGGGCCTGAAAAGAAGTTTTACCTTCATTAAAAGAAGGATGCCGGCTCCCGCCAGAATAAGAAAATCGCGGCTTACAATTAAATAAGTCAAAGTCCATGGGATTTTTCCCAAATGGCTCATTAAAACATAGCCGGCCAGCATCAGGAACTTGTCGGCCAATGGATCAAGCATCGAGCCCAACCGGGAGCGTTGATGAAACCGGCGGGCAATGAAACCATCTAAAAAATCAGTAAGCCCCGCCAATGATAATGAAAGAAGGGCTTCGGGATAAAGCCCACTTTCAAATTGAAAAATAAAGAATATCACCAGCACAAAACGTGAAAGGGTAAAAAGGGTGGCAATGGTGATTTTTCGTTGAGGCATATCTTTAAAAAATGAGATAAAGCATAGCGTATTTTAAATGGGCTCCAAAGAGGAAAGTTGCCAAAGCCGGTAACATCTGCAATAAAACTTGTCCCTTTTATGTCTAAAAAACTTTTTCTTGTTGATATCTCTTCCTATGTTTTTCGTGCCTATTATGCCGTTAAGGCCCTTAAGACTTCCAAGGGGATTGCCACCAATGCCACTTATGGTGTCATCAACATGCTTCTTAAACTTATCCGCGAGAAGAAGCCTGATTATCTGGTGATTGTTTTTGATTCCCCCATTCCTTCCTTCAGGAAGGAAATTTATACGGCCTACAAGGCCAATCGTGAAGCTCCACCGGAAGATTTGCCCCATCAATTTGAACATATCAAAGAGTTTGTCAAAAAATATCCCCTTCCTTCGTTGCAAATAAACAGTTTTGAGGCCGACGATATTATTGCCACTTTGGTAAGCCTTTATCGTAAGGGAGAATTAAGCCGTGACATGCAACTTAAAAAAGAAGATCTCGAGCTGGTGATTGTTTCAGCCGACAAGGACCTGATGCAATTGGTAGGGAATGATGTGGTGATGTATGATTCGATGAAAGAAAAAATCATCGGTATTCCTGAAGTCAAAGAACGTTTTGGAGTGGGGCCTGAAAAAGTGCTGGATGTTCTCTCCCTTTCTGGAGATGCCTCGGACAATATTCCCGGTGTGGACGGGGTCGGTGAAAAAACGGCCACAAAACTTCTTTTGCAATGGGGAAGCTTGGAGGCTGTTTTGGACCATGCCTCTGAAATCAAGGGTAAGCTGGGGCAAACGCTTATAACGTGTCGCGAGCAAGCCCTTCTCTCCAAAAAATTGGTGGTTTTAAAAGATGATTTGGCCCTTCACCCCGACTGGAAATGTTTTGAGCTGGCCGCCCCTCACACAGAAGATTTGAACGCTTTATACAAAGAGCTTGAATTGTGGTCCCTTGTTAAAAAAGGGGAATCATCGGAAACTTTGCCTGTCAACGCGAACGCCGGGCCTAAAAAAGAATACCATCTGATTTTGACCGTTGAGGCTTTGAAGGGCATGGTTTCAAAACTAGTCTCTTCCAAAGAAGGATTTTCCTTTGATACCGAAACAACGGGCCTTGATCCCTTAACGTGCAAATTGGTGGGAATGAGTTTTTCAATTCCTGGAGGGGAAGCCTTTTATGTCCCTGTAGGGCATCTTTATTTGGGCTGTCCGGAACAAATTTCTCTTAAAGACGCCCAGGAAATTTTAAACCCTGTTTTCTCCAATGAAAGCCTTCTCAAATATGGGCAGAATGTGAAGTATGATGCCCATGTTTTACGGTGTGCCGGTTTTCAGGTTGAAGGCATTGGGGGCGATACCATGCTTGCTTCCTATATTTTAAGTCCCGAGTCGCCGCACAATCTGGATCATCTGGCCAGCCAATATCTTCAGTACACAACGCTTAAATATGACGAAGTGGTGGGAAAGGGGAAAACCTTTGATTCTGTTGATGTGGACAAAGCCTGCCGTTACTCTGCTGAAGATGCCGATGTCACCATGAGGCTTGTGCCCCTGTTGCATCAAAAATTGAAGGAAGAGAATTTGTGGAATTGTTACCAGAATATTGAATTACCCCTGATTGATGTTCTTTTGAGGATGGAAGAAACGGGGGTTTTGGTTGACATCCCTTTTTTAAAAAAATTGGCGACAGAATTTTGTGAAAAACTAAAACAGATTGAAAAAGAAGTGCATGCCCAGGCAGGTCTTGAATTTAATTTGCAGTCACCCAAACAGGTGGGGGATGTTCTTTTCAACAAGCTTTTATTGCCTGTGCAAAGAAAAACAAAAACAGGTTATTCAACCGATGTTGATGTGCTCGAAACCCTCTCGGCGCTTCACCCCCTTCCAAAACTTTTGCTCCAATACCGCACCTTAAGTAAATTGTTGTCAACTTATGTGGAACAGCTTCTTGAGCTGGTTCATCCACAGACAGGGCGTGTGCATACCAGTTTTAACCAGACGGTTGCAGCTACCGGCAGACTAAGTTCATCGGATCCCAATCTTCAAAATATTCCCATTCGTACGGAAGAAGGAAAACGAATCCGGCATGTGTTTATTGTTCCTTCCGGATACAAAATGCTTTCGGCCGACTATTCCCAAATCGAATTGAGATTATTGGCGGCTTTTTCCCAGGAAAAAGCCTTGATCGATGCTTTTAAGAATAACCGGGATATTCATGCGCTCACAGCCACACGTCTTTTTAATGCAAGCCTTCCAGAAGTGACAAGCGATATGCGTGCGCGTGCCAAAACGGTCAATTTTGGTGTGATTTATGGGCAATCCCCCTTTGGGCTTTCCCAACAACTGGGTATTCCCCAAGCGGAAGCCAAAAAATACATTGAGACTTTTTTTGCCCAATACCCACGCGTACTCAAGTACCGGGAAGAAGTTCTTAAAGGGGCTCTTGCCACGGGAGAAGTACGCACATGGCAGGGAAGGCGGCGCGTGACGGCCGATTTGGCCAGCCGCAATGCGATGGTGCGTGCCAATGCGGAGCGTATGGCTTTTAACACCGTGTTTCAAGGTTCGGCAGCCGATTTAATCAAAGTGGCGATGATCCGCATCCATAAAATTCTTCAAGAAAAAAAACTGGGCACAAAAATGCTTATTCAAGTGCATGATGAATTGTTGTTTGAAGTGCCGGAAAGTGAATTAGCTCAGGCTCAAGAGCTGATCAAGTTTGAAATGGAAAATGCCGTTCCCTGTGATGTGCCACTTAAGGTGGATGTGAGTGTGGGAACCCACTGGGGAGAATGTGGGTAAGGGCGGTTAGAGAACTGCCCTTATTAATCACCCCTTCTTAAAAATCATCTTGTACCCGCCAATCGAGATTTCGTCGCCATCATTTAAATTGTATTCATCAATTTTCTGGCTGTTCACAAAGACACCGTTGGAACTTTTTAAGTCGATGATCAAATATTGGTCTTTGTATTTGTTAATGGCGGCATGCTGACGGGAAACCTTGGGAGCTTTCAACACAAGATCGTTGGAGGGGGACCGGCCGATGGAAATATTGTCGTCCTTTAAGACAAATTCCTTGAAATCAAGATCGTTTTCAGTGGCGGTGAAAACAAGTTTATACCCCGGGGCCGAAGAAGGGGAAGCAGCCTGTTCATGAGCCGCAACCATCCGGGCGGCTGTATTGACAGTGGGGGTTACCGATGATCGGAATTCCGGACTTTCAGGGGAACTTTTTTCTTCAGAAGGGGGGGCTTCTTCAACCACATCACGAATGGAAAAAGGTTCGGGCTCTTTGTCATGGAGAAGGGTTTTGCCCGTATCAAGCTTGCCCATGTCGTGGGTGTTTTCATCGTGGCGGACAATCTTTTCGGCTGGGATCACGGGTTTGGATAATTGGGCCGGTTCACTGGTTGAAAAATAATCGGGCTCCCCAGATTGGCCATACACATTTGACAGAGGGGCTTTGGCCGGCTCTTCATCTGAAAGCAGGGGAAGATTTGGAAGATAGGTGTTTTCCTTCTTGGTTTCGACCTTTTTTCCCATTTTCGGTTCTTCCATACGTTCGGGAACGGGCGTTTTTTCAGACCAGTCATCCTGAGTTTGGGGTGCCAGGCGATAAGTGGCCGGCGGCGGAGTTTGGACTGTTTGTGGGGTTGCCGTTGGTTTTGGAGGCACCATGGTTTTGGTGACATCCGCATTTTGCGGTTCGCGTGACAGCCCAAGGTCTTCAGGGTCGAGCAATTCTTCGTGAGCCTTGATATAGGCCTGAATCTGGGCCAACTCGCTTTGTAAACGGTTTATCTCGCGGCTTTCAAAATCTTCCACTTCTTTATATTGGTCTTCGGTAAATTCTTCCAAATAGTGTCGAAAGCGGGCTTCTTCCAAAATTTCCTTGTGGCGGTTTGATTCCATGTTCTGTTTTTCGCGCAGCATGTACAAATTGGATAGCTCACGGTTGAGCAGGGCCTTTTTTTCCAGTAAAAGTTTGTTGATATTTTCCAGCTGAAGCATGTAGTCGCGGCGCACTTTTTCATAAACAGTACGTGAAACCTTTTCCCGGTTTTGTTCCATTTTTTGCGTGCGTTGGGTAATAAGGTCCCGTTGGCTTCGAATGCGGGAAGTTGCCTGAATCAGGTCTTCATTTGGCTTAAATGGAATTGGTTCATTTTTGTTGGGTTGCATGGAAGGCCTCATGTTTTTTTGGGGTTCATTGGGGTCTTGTTCGTCAAGAAGTGAAGCCACGGCTCTCAAATCAGTTAAGCGTTTGCGGGTTGTGATCAATTTTTTCGGGAAACTTGAATCTTGATTGTCAGTCATGGGGGCTAAACCTCCTTTTGATTCCATCATTTTTTACCAAGGCGGTTGATTGTAAGTTTATTTCTTAAAAACTGTCAACGAATCAGTGGCTTATTGTTTTAAATAAAAAATGTAAAGTAAAAATCCCGGCTTGACGTCAAGGGTGAGCCCCTTTATGATGACCCAATTTTGCAACCCTCAACAAAATCAAGGAGGATCATTTTATGAAGAAGTTTTTTCTTTTTGTTTTAATGGCACTTGTTTTTTCATCTTCGACATATGCCTTTGATACCGAAAATCATAGGGGTTTTTATTTTTACGGCATGGGTGGGTTCATGAGTGCCGCGCACGACACCAATGTGAGAACCGATCAGGAATTCGGAAATGATATTGAACTGGCCTATGGGACCACTTTTGGATGGAACATTATCAACTGGTTGGCCCCTGAACTGCAATTTAGCTATGCAACAACCACGGCAGAGGATTCATCAAACAATACGGCGCGGGAACATATTTTAACCATTCGCTTGAATGCCAAGGTGAGCTTTCTTACCGGGGCCGATTTCAACAAAAATCACACATGGAAGATTTATCCCTACGCAAAGGTGGGGGGGGTGGCCCATGCGCTTTTTGTAAATGCCTCCAACGACGATGATAAAGTGGGCGCTTGGGGCGGGGGTGTGGGTGTGGGAGGTGGTTTGGAAGTGCTTTATAAGGTCTTGTATTTGGGAATCGACATTTCCAACGACCTTGTATTTTTGCAGGAAGAAAAAAATGAGATTGCCGGTGTGAACACAAAAATCATCGATGGGGGCCTAAGTGATCAGATTTCGGTGATGGGCGCCGTGGGGGTCCACTTTTAACAAAGGTGAGGAGAGCTAACGATGAAAAAAGGAATCCTTCTTTTTATGTTCTTGTTTTTCATGGCAGGCTTGTCCATGGCTGAAACAGAGTATCGAGGTTCCTATGAGTCGGGACAGGGGCCTTTTAA
>MGPH01000038.1:26684-46154 GCA_001797365.1 Deltaproteobacteria bacterium GWA2_45_12 | reverse complement strand
CCCTCATTATCAAGGGCTTCAGAAGACTGCAACCCATCCACCTCAACTTCCTATCCATTCCCTCCAGTGTCAGGGGCGCATATCAAATCCTACCTCCCCTTAATCCCCTCCTTATCAAGGAGGGGAGATTTTTGCTTCTTCTCTTGGCTCCTGTCCCCCTTTATCCCGCGAAGCGGGATCCCGTTTGCGGGATAAGGGGGACTACAGGGGGTAGATCCCCTTATTTTCCCTTCTTAGTAACCATCCTTCTGATGGGATCTGCCTCTTTCCTTATTTCCTCACGAGCTTCTCTTGCAACTTCACGTACTGCTATAGCCTCTCTCCGTTCATCTTTAATTTCTCTTTTAACTTTATCAGCGGCGCGACCCAGATAGACAAGCGCTACAGGCCCCGGCCCCCCGGGCCCGGCTTGTGGCCCTTCACAATACATTTTTAGGGTGTCGATTAAGAGCCTGTCTGTATAAGCTAAAAGCTGGGGGTTATGCTGCAAAAAAGCACCCAAAGCAGTTTCAGCTTGCTCTATTTGTGCTTTAAAAACTTCATGCCCCGCCATAGTGTTTGCTCTTAATTGAAAAAGTAATTTGTGCAGATCCTGTTTCAAACTTAAATCAATCCCAAGCGCGGTCAATTTTGCATCCCATCCACCGGGATTTGTAGCCGTTGTACTTACACCTGCTGGCGTCACAAGGTAAGAGCCTTTTAGAGTTGAACGTGTTGCCAAGCGGCGTAATTCTTCAGTTGGATTTTCTGCGGAAGAATGGAGCAAATCAACCACACTCAGAATAAACTCTGCTTGAGCCGCATTGGATTGCTCACTTGTCGCCATACCGGCCGATGAATGGGCACCATCAACAGCCTCTATCAATGACTTATAAAGTGGGTCTCTTTTAATGGCAGCGAGAAGTTCGGTATTGATCGTTTCCAGGGTTTTTGGGGGGCCTTGGGTAGTCAATGAAATATTGAACTGTTCCAAAACACTCAAAACGCGGCCGGGCAAGGTGACAGCTTCCCCATTTTCCATCGCAAAGGTCACTAAAACAGAAGTGACGTGTCCTTTTTCGTATGTAATTTTTCTGGAAAGATTTTTCCGGGCCAAATCAAGCAATTCGGGAGAGATGTTTTCCAGGTCAATGGCATCAACCGTTGAATTTTCGCTAAGGGTTTTTACATCTCTGCTTAAGGTTACATTTGCACGAAGAAGCCCGGTTTGTGGGTGAATCAGGCGAAGTATTTCTTCTTTAAGGGCATGTTCTTCCCCTTCTGAAAATACCGTAGCCACAAGTTCTTCCAGCCTGTCTGCGCTGGCTTTTTCTTGATCACCAAGCCTATGTTTCAAGGCTTCCAAGTGAACGGCTTCGCTTTCTTGGCCCCTTTCAGGGATGACAAACTCTTGATAAGAATTTGGGAATAAAGCCCTTAAGGCCGGGTGGACAATCTCACCATCAAGCGCAATTTCGGCAGCCAATCTGTCCAAATTCCTTTCATCAACTTCCAAATTTCCACCCCTGGTGTATTGAACCTGGTCCACCACCACTTGGGCTTGCACTCTTAAAAGTTCTCTCACCAAACTTCGTTTTTGTTCATAGAATTCCAAAGTTTCTTTTTGTGCCTCAACAGCCTCAGCAACAGCGCCGGTTACTTTTGTCTCAGCTTCAGTGACTTCGACACAATCCAAAACAGTATCCAAATTTCCAACCACACCCATTTCGGCAAGAATTTCATGAAGAGGCTTTTTGTTTAATTCGTCTTCATTTGCTTTACTTTCAGGCTGTGTACCGCCCTTGGCTTCTTTTGCAATGCGGGCTTGGTCATTACGATATTCCAGAGCCTTGTCGCGAAGGGCTTTCATTTTTTTCGCTTTATCCCCTTCGATCTTTTTCTCTTCTTCCAAGGCTGCTTTTGTTGTTTTTACTTTATCAACAAGTCTTTTCAGGTAATCATCCGCATCTGCATCATTGGGGAAATCATGGGGAGGGTTATTCAAATTAGCTTCTCTACCCAATTTTCTAGCCTGAGCTTCTTCCAGGTCACTTAATTCCAATGATGTGCGATATTCTATGCTTCCATCAGCCTTTCTAACTTCACTGCCTTCCAACAAAATTTTCTGCTGCGCCCTGGCTTTTTCAATTTCAACGATGGCTTCCCTGATTTCTGCCACTCCCCTCACAGCTTTTTCAAGGTCTTCGACCCAGTCTTCGAGATTTTTTACGGTTTCCTCTTCAAGATTCTGCACATTATAACCAGCGGCAGATAAAGCATCCCCGGCATATTCAGCACGCACTGCATCTTCATCAAATGAATAGGAGGGGTTCTTTGCATGTTCCAATTGGCCGAGACTAACCCCATATTTAACCCAGGCCTCACGCAGACGAGTGACAAGTTCCAGTTTTTCTTTGGCTGCTTTTGCTTGTTTTTGAAGTTTTGATTTTGCCAAAGTAATGTTGTGTTTTTTCTCTAAATCAATGCCCCCGACAAGCGTAACTTTAAAACGTTCATTAAAAGATCGTAACCATGGATAAGCCCTAAGATGCTCTTCACTGAACTTGCCAGTAGCTAAATCCATGTGCTTAACAACCAGGCGAACAGCATCTTCTATTCCGGATTTTAAATCGGTGGCGCCGTTAGAAATCATTTCAATTCTCAACTCATCAAGAATGGTCTCAAAAATCAAATCCCGGACGCTGCGAGCTTTTTCTTCGGGGGCTTCGCCAGCAGCAGGTTTTTCATCAGGCTTTGAAATTTCAAAATCTTTTACTACAGCTTCTCTGGCTTTAATATAAGCTTCCAATCGCGTGATATAGTCTTCAATTTGTTCCCCATCTTTTAATGCATAATCGTTTGCTTCTTGCCTGCTAGTAATGTCCCTTTGAAGCCTAACAATATAATCAAGTTCTGTTTCTCCGGTTGCGCGAGAAATAACAGGGGTTCGGGCCCCAGCATTTAACACCGCTTCAAGTCTTAAAATATAATCCGCGTTGTTGCCCACCTCTCCTGCTTCTCTGGCTAAAATAAGCTCCGGGCTACGACAGTCGGCATGATTGGCGGCGTCACGACCCGTGCCTTTAGCTTCGCGTTTTTTAGGATCGCCCCCGTTCATGATATTGCGTATATGAGCATCGAGCTCTTCAATTTCTTGGAGTTTTTGTTTGACGAAGGGACGATTTTCTTTCACCGCGGATTCTGAGGGTCCAAAAGGCCCGCCAGATTTTTGTTCCGTTCCTTGCAAGAGATCGGCCTCAGCTTTTGCCTCACCCCGGGCGTCCGTCCTGTCATAAATAATTTCATCTAAGCCCTTAATCCTGCCATCGGTATCCCTGGCTTCAAGCCTGCCATCGGCAGTTAAGGTCATGGTGGCAAGAACAGTCTCTGCAACAATTGCTTGTTCAGTTAGAATTTGATTTCTAAGCGCGATAGGGAATTTGCCCGAAGTGGTTTTGTTAGGTCCCAATAGCCAGGGTTTACGAGCTTGTTCAACGGCTGTTGTTCCAAACGAGTCAGCTAACATCACACGATATTTTTCTTTAACGACAACGATTACATCATCTAGTGTTAATGTGGCCTCAGATCTGCCACGCATCGCCGCCTCAGCACAGATATCAGGTAATAGCCTTTTGAGGAGAGAAATGGGGGTATGGGCAGCAATAGAGTAACTTTGCAGTTGTTCTCCACTCGGATTTTTCAGCTCTTCAGGAGCAATTGCTTGGGCCTGTTCATACATGTCATAAGCAAGACGCACCAGGGCATCCATCACTTGATTTGAAATTTTCATTTTAGGGTACTTCCTGGGAACAACTGCATCGGGCGGATCGGGCCTATCTGGATCTTGAGCAAATTCATCCCTAAAACCGTACATAACTTTTTCCACTTCTGGTTGTGTGAGTGTACGTAGCGTAATAAAATAAAAACGGCGGGCAATGGCAGCATCACCGCGGATAAAGTCGGGAGCTTCACGGTTTGTTGTTAAAGCGATCATTCGGGCATCATCTTCGGCTAGGGCTATTTTGAAAGCATCCATAATATTGCCGCCAAGTTGATGCACCTCATCAACTGCTGGAATAAGCTTTTCACCTTCCTTGGTCATGCGGCGAATAGATCGGCTAATACTTTCTAGTTGTTCGTTAGCCCACTCTTTTGCAGCGGCATCATGATCCCCATCCCTTAATTCCTTGAGAAGACTTAACCATGCCGCTTCCAAAGGGCGAGCTTCTTTTGGCGCTGTGGGTGCTTTTGTTGCATCTGCTTTATCAGCCCTTTCTCTTTCCTCATCAAGAGCCTTCCAATATTCAAGAATATTTTCAAATTTTCTTCCTCCTGTGGCATTTTTGAATGAGTCCGCTTGCATCATCTGGTTAATATGGGGGATCACCTCTTGAAGCTCTTTAAATATTTGTTGTACACGTTTTATGGCTGCTTTTTTGAGTGGGTCAGATTCAGCTTCATAGAGTTTGTCCAAATATTTTTGGATATCAATCTGGGTCATTTTTTTCCAAAGCACTATCAATTTTCGTGTTACGAGACTGGAATTGGGATCCGATGTGCGTATTTTAAGCAAAGATCTCAATATTTTTTCAAGCAACTTGGCTTTTTTTTCATTTTTCTCAAAACTGACCAAGTCAACAAGAGCCTTTATTCGCCCTTCAATTTGTCCATGATAGACTGTGCCTGCTTTCATGGCACTGGGATTTACTGTGATAATACGGTATTTGATGTAGCCAAATTCTTTCAGATCGAGTCTGGCCATATGGTAAGCAAGTTGCTCAAGAAAACGAGATTTACCGGCACCGGCATCGGCATGAATAAAAAGAGATTTTGGGGCATCTCCTTTGGTATATCGAAAGATACGTAGAGCCTGCCTTAACTCTGGCGTTGAGTTAGGATCATCAATACCATCAGGAATATAATCAAGATTCTCAAGAGTAAGCTTGTACTTTTTCATTACCCTTGCAGTTAAATCGTCTGTAAAACTTGAAACATCCACATCTCTTTCTTTTTCCAATTCTTTCTGCGAAGCCTTGGCCCCAGCTACGGCAGAGTCTATAGCAATTCTCATTTGCCGGCGTTTGCTGAAGGCGACCAGCATCATCACACCCATAATGGCTCCTGGAATACCTAAAGCTTTTGTCCAAAAAAGATTATCATCGCCTTGTACGACAGCCCTTCTGGCCTCATCTAACTGTTTTAATGTTGCTATTAATTGCAATTTCTCAGAAATTAGCATGTCTGAATCATTGATAAGAGTAATTAAAACCTCAAAATATTTATTATCCGACAAATCTCCAACCTTAATATTCGCCGCCGCTGTTTTCTTATCTTGATAGGTGGTAATATTTTTTAAGAGTTGTTGAAGAATTCCCGGCAAGGCTTCACGTATTTTTTTTCGATCTTCTTTGGATACGTTTTTGTTAAAATCGTTATCCGCATCCCCTAAAATAGTATTTATTAAAGCACCCGCCACTTCGAGTTTGTCTTTAACCGCCGGGTCATCCGAAGTTTTTATGCCTTTAAGCGCCAAGTCCAATGCTGTTTGCATTTGTCCAAGAGCTTTCACATCAATATGGATGGCCAATTGAACCAAGCCGTTTGGGGCTTGCTGCCCCTCTTGTTTGACACTGCAGATTGGGTTTTGTTCGCTGGGATATAATTCCGACATTTTCACCAACTGGGTGGCCACTTCGGCAGGTAGCGAAATTTTCAACTTGAAAAATCCGGCTTGCTCATTTTGGCCCGGTTCACAAGTTTGCAAGGCCTTTGGAATCAGGGCAACAGGCATTTGAAAGGGAAGGTCCCTACCATCCCTTCCCTTTCCTAAAACATTAAAATTAACCGCTCGTACAGAAACTCCAAAAAACTCTCCATCGGTACGTGCCCTTTGCGCCACATACTCCGCTTTTATTTTACTTAATTGGACAACTGTCGTTGGAAAATCCGGGCGAGCCAAAATAGCCTCTAGTTTTGAAAGATCCAATTTTTCCCATTTAATTTTCCCATCATTGCTTACAAAGGGAAGATAGACATCGTTACGGTCTAAAACATCGCTTGAAACAACACCCACGCCTAATTGCTCAGCCAAGGGCTTGGCCATTTCCTTAAAAGTGGCATGATCTGTCCAGGCTTTGTAAGAATCGGCAAACCGGTTATAGGTTGCCTCGGTCATGGCATAGAAATCATTGGTGTACTGACCACTACCATTAGTCAAATCCCCATCATAATCCCAATAAACAATGGGAGTGGAGAAATGATCCTTAATATGTTTTACCGCAGCTTCCGGTTTTTTTTGTTTGGTTGCCCCTATCAGGGTTCTTAAAAAATTTATTTCCTGCTCGCTTAGTCCCGAAGGAGGGATGATTTGGCCACCAACAACCTGAAAGGCTGCCATCGCTTGTTCTGTAAGGACAATTTCTGTAAGGCCATCTCCAAAAACATCACCCGGTAATGAAAGAACATAACCTTTTTTTGCTTCACCCGTTACAGAAGGCAAACCGGTTGGACCATTGCCATTTTTTACAAGCTGAAAATTTTTAAGAAACTGCCAGCCTTGCTCATCGGTAAGAGCCACTCCCGCCATATCATCTGACTCAACCGTTAATTTTATTGTTTTGGTATCAGCGGCAAGGCCTTTAAATAAAGGGGATTGATTGGCGTGATCTTGAAGTGTTTTTGGTAATTTAAAATCAACCATGCCGATATTATCGGCAAAAAATTAGAGAAGTTGCGGAGAACGATGATAAAAGGTGAAAATATCGAGTATGCGGAACGAAGCTCCCTCCTATGCTCCCGCTTCGGCGGGAAGCCAGGGTGTGAGCGAGTCATAGTTCGATCACCGCGTAGCGGGATTCCGTTTGCGGAACGGAGCTTCAGCTGAAGGCTGATCCGTCCTCTGGCGGACACCATGTCCATTTATTCATATATCAGGACATGGTGAATGAATGGGGTTTTTAACCAAACGGCTATGGACTTGGCAGGGCAGCCGCAGGAGCAGCTGCACTTGACGGAGTTGAAACGGGCGGTGGTGGCGGAGCAACAATCGCAGGAGGTACAGGACCAACAGCGGGTGGTGATGATGGTGGTGGTGGTACAGCAGGAATCTTCTCTTTTTTAGCATCCTTCCCCTCCCCCCTCTTTCCCCCTCTAGCAACAGGCTGGGAGGCGGCAACGGTGGGTTTTGAATCTGGTCTTTTTTCTACTTCATCTAATAATCGATGTAGTTTGTTAATTTCCGCTCTTACTTTAAAGGGAATTACGGGCGTGCCTAACTTATACAAATCTCTTCTTATTTTTGGCACTTCCCCTTTCGGATTTTGTGAAGTTCTAATTTGCTGGCGAAGTTTATCTACTTTTTCAAGTTCAGGAAAATCAAGACGATCGATGACTGCTTGTAACACTTCGATCGCTCCCTCGATCTTGTTTTTCTCCCCACCATCTACCGTTCCCAAGAGTTCTCTTAGAGAAGTTATGGCTTTTTCATAAATGCCTTTTTTCTTAGCGATTTCATTTTTATCTTTTTTATCAAGCTTTTCTCTACTTAAACCTAATTCTCCCTCATCCACTGCTTTAAAAATTTCTTGTACTTTATCAACGAGTACCTGTGGTTTAGGGGCCGCACTTTTACTAGCCCCAATTGTGTAGGAGCCTGTATCCACAGCAATCGGCGGACGTTGCTCGTAATCCCCAATATACGTAATTTCAATTTGAAAAGGGGTTGCTTCGGCCAAGTTTTTTAAACCAGGAAGTTCGCTTGGTTTGCCTAAAGTTATTTTTGTATTGTCATCACGAACATCAATGCCCCGCTGTTTTACACCATTAATGGTGTAGTAAATAGTTACATTCCACGGCACATTTTTCATATTAAGAACAATGTATTCGTTAGGGGCATAGCTCGTCCCACTTGTTGGGGGTTTAAGCGTAAATGTGGGTGTACTTCCACGTACAGGGGCAGTGCCCACTCTTTGAGCATAACTTGTTCCCCCAACATCTTTGCCAGCTTGAGCAAAAGCCATGGGGCGAGGACCTTCGGAGCGCCATAGGGCTTGGGGTCTTCCGGGAAGTGGTTTGATGAGGAGAGTGGTATCTGGGGGAAAAGGCGGGGATAACGCCCCCTCGCCCCCTCTTGTTTCAAGAGGGGGGATAAGAGGATGAGAATCATTTTGAACAACTAAATCTCGTAGTAATTTTGGATCTACTTTTCCCATAAAAAATGGCTCCCCTTTAATAACATCCTTATTATCGTCAAAAAATAAAATAAGTTGCGTAGCATGGGGATTGGAATAAAATGTCTGCCATGGGCCCCTTCTCTCCAGATCAAGAAAAAATCCTCAAATCCTCCGGCATTGAGGCTGTTTATCTTTTTGGATCACGGGCACAGGGAAAAGAAGGTCCCCTTTCTGATTACGACTATGCCGTCCTCACCAAGGATAAAGGGCATTCCAAAGGCGATCCCCTTTACGAGAAGCTCTATGATGTTTTTTGTGAAATATCCCCACGGACCCTTGAAAATGATGTCATTGACATTGTCTTTTTGCGCGATGCCGGATTGGAGCTGCAGTTTCATGTGATCCGCTACGGGCAGGTGCTCGCTGACTTTGATCCAAAATCCCGCCTGCGTTACGAAGCCCAAACCACCCTGCTCTACTGCGATTACCGCCCCATCCTGGATGAATTCGACAAAACAATCCTTCAAAGACTATGACACCCATACCCTTGGAAAAAGAAGCCCTCTTCCCACGCATGGATGGCATGCAGAAGAACATTAAAAAGCTGGAGAAACTTTCCAGGCTTTCCTTCCAGGATTTCTGCAAGGAAGACAACTACGATTTGGCCCAACACCACCTTCGACTGGCTTTGGAAGGGGTTTTCAATATCTCATCCCATATCTTGTCGCGCCTGCCTGGTGGCAGGGCCGTTGCCTACAAGGACATGGCCGTAAAAATGGGGGAATGCGGCGTCATTCCCAAAGACTTCGTCAATCGGGCGCTCATCCCCATGGCAGGGATGCGCAATGTCCTAGTCCATCATTATGCCGAAATGGAAGCCAAAAGACTCTACGAGATTGTCTGCAACCATCGAGAGGATATCGAAACCTTTTTAAAACACATCCGTGACTTCCTTCAAAACCTGAAAAGTTTCCAACTGGAGATGTCTTGATTTTTCCCTCATTTCCACGCTCCGCGTGGGAACGCAATTCCACAACGCTCCTATTTTGCCCTTCCCCTAATAAGGCGCTCATAGAGTAATTCTTCGAGGTCACGACGTGAATCCAGAAAAGCAACAATATGGACTTCTTTATTGTCGATTTTATAAATCAATCGCCATGGTTTAATGAGCAATTCTCTAAAGGGGAGACCCCGCACATTCTTAAACTCGGGAAGAACGCGACCACGAAAAGGGCTTTTTTTCAGTGAGATGGCTGTTTTGTGTACTTTATCGAGAATACGAAGGGCCATAAGTGAGCTTTCTTCAGAAATGAAATCGACAATAGACTCCAAATCCATTTCAGCAACCTTGGACCAAGAAATTTTAAACTGGGAATGCATTCAAGTGATCTTCTTTTTTATCTTCGCCCTGAGACGGCGCATGAGGGTTTCATGACCCACCTTCTTTTTTGCCTGAATATCGCTGACACCCTGCGATAGAATTTTCAATAAGGTCAGCATTTCCTGAGTTTTTTCATACGTTTTAACATCCTGAATGACAAGCTTGGCCTGCCCATTTTGGGTGATGATAACAGGGCTTTTTTGAGAGTGAACCTGTTTAACAAGTTTGGCAGAGGATGTTTTAAGATAAGTAATGGGCTTGATATTTTCCGATGGTTTCATGGTGCCTTTAAAGGTACGGAATTTGGTACCATTCGTCAACCATGAATATGACACCATGAATATCACCATGAATATCATCACCATGAATATCACCCCTTGATAAAAAAACACTTCGCCACGGCAAAGCCGTATTCGGCGTCTATTTTTTGGAAGCTGGATTGGATGTGGAAATGCCGCGGATGTTTAAACCCACGGCTTTTTCACCAATTTTTATCGAGGCCTTAAGAAATTGGCCCTGATGGACGGACGAAGAACCGGCCCTCGCATGGCGTTCATGCGGGCCCAAGGACGGCTTAAGGCTGTGACTCCAGGCCTTCTTTGAGAAGGCTTGAGTGTCTGAGGGGCTCTTCTAGCGGGCTTATCATCTTTATCTTTGGTGGCCCTATCGGTAGCTAGTTTCAAAGCCTCACCTTGGGGGCTGATTTGGAGCCAGCCTTGGGTTGGGTCGGGTGCATTCGCGATGGGGTCGCCTACATCTCTAGCAAATCCACCTTCGAGCACTTTTGCCATAAGTTTTTCCCCGCCACTCTCACCTGCGGGTTTGGGTGCTGGAACTCTTGGATCTGCAGAATCTTCTGTGTGAGCACCAGATGCCACTTTGGCTTCTCCTGCAGGAGCGGGAGATGGAGTGCCTTTGGGAGCACTTTCCCGGGCTAACTGGATTCGGGCTTTCGCTAAATAAAGCTCAAAATGATCGCCCATGGATTCCTTCAGGAAAGCCAAAGAAGTTTTCACTGCTTGGGCACCATATTGTTTTTCGGCCTTAAGACCTGCCACCAAACCATTGATGGTGGCTTCTTCGCTCGCAAAGTACCCCACTTCTAAAATGGCTCTCACTTCACCGCGGGCATTCATGACCTTCACGGTGGCGTGATCCGGCGTATCGGCCTGTGGCACTTCGGCCACGAGGAACAAACGTTCCCCAGCTTTGAAGTCGCTCACAGGAATGAAAGTGTTATGCGTTGTGAATCCCCAGGTTTTCGCGGCACGCATTCCCGCCCAACAGCCCATGTCATCACCGGCGAGCACAATGGCATCGATGGGATCAATACCATCAGTAGGATCGAGCACACCCCAGATTGCGTTATGTTCACGGTCAAAAGCGTATTTAAACTGCAAACCTTGCTCATGTACGTGTCCTGCAGCAACGCAGCCGGGAAGGCATTCAAATTCCACATCATTGAAAAGATCAGTGGGTTTGACATTTGAAACCTTGTCAATCACATGCTCATCAAACGTTTTTCCATCAGCGGAAGGATAACGCACAATGAGTGTTCCATTTCGCTCGTTACGGAGAGTATTGATGAACTGGGTCGATGCAACAACATGACCTTCTTCATCCACAATTTCGGCTGTCGTTACATTGGGGCCTTTGTTCACCGAAACTGTCAAAGACACACCGGTTGGGGTATGGCCTTCAAAATTAACTTGGCGAACATAACGACTTTCCGGTTGTTCCCCAAAAACGGCCTGAATGGCGGCCTTCATGGTAGCTGCTTGCATGCCCCCATGAGTGATGCCACTAAATCCGGCGTATGTATCAGGGAAAGCATACTCCATTCTTCCATCAACAAATTGTGATGACTCAAAGCGAGGTGCTCCAAAGGCCGCATTGATGGTGGGCAAACCCTTGTGCAAGGGAGAAGCCCCGGCTTCCATCTCACGCGCCTTCTTTTCAACGGGCGGAAGATATTCTGCCAGGATGTCGCGGTAATTATCAGGGACCAATCCCAGCAAGAGTTCACGGGTGGCTTCAGGAGGAAGATATTGCTTGCCGTCCTTATCTGTGAGCACTTCGGTGGGATGAGCATCCATCCAGGCCTGCATTTTTGCAGGGAGGTCTGCCGCGCGGCGCGACACTTCCTCGATGGCATCGTATTCGTGCTGGTCCACTTCCAACATCTTGGCCGCCATTTCATCGGCCCCAAGGTTTTCATGGGAGGCGAGCAATTTGTTGTTGGCATCGGCGGCCAGGTCTTCCATGCTTAAGAAAGCGCCGCGTTCTTCCAACACTTGGCGTTGTTCCAAGCCCCATTGCCACGCACCTGGAATGAGCCGCGAAGCAAACGAAAAGAAGAAGGGATACGCCGCCACTTGCAAGTGGCCGAAGCGGCCAGTCACAAATTGGCGCATGATTTTCTTTTTTCCTTCGAGGTCGGCTCGTTTGAATTCTTTGCTGGTCAAAACCTTGCGAGCTGCAAGGGCCGAGGTGTCCCCAGCAATCGAGGTCACCTGGGTTAACTTGGCCTTCAAGGAAAGTGCGTAGAAACCATCTTCCTGGAAGGCATTGCGGAGGCGCTCCAAAGCGAGCTTGGCCACACGCTTGGCGATGCCTAAGGAAGCCACTTCTTTTAAGAGTGCGTTCAATCCGTAGTAAACACCCTGGAGAGCGGCGTTACGAGGGTCCGCACCGTTCTTCCAATCGGCCTGGCGCATGCGGGAATGAGTTCCCAAACGTCCCATGTCGGCCATTTGTCGGATGATGGCCCAGACGTTAAAACCCATGGGACCGATGGTGCGTTCCACAGCTTCTTCCCAAGAAGAGGTGTCGGGCACGGTCTCAAAAAAGAGCCGACCTTGCGCGTCGATGGAGGGGACTTTGATTTCCCCGGCTTTGGGTGTACGTTCAGGTGCGCCAAAAGCGATGTAAATATCCGTGTTCCATTCCTTGGCAAGGGCTGTGGCATCGGTTCCTTCGGCGGCTTCAGCAGCCATTTTTTCAACCTTGTTCATGGCACGAAGAATTTCTTCGTCGAAAGTTTCGTATTTGAGTTTCCCCAAATCGATTTGATCATCCGCGGGGAAATCTTCCCCTTCAATAACAAAGCTCGAGGAGTCAAAGACAATGGCGCTCTTGTTCACTACTTCAAGGTGAACCCCATGCGCATTGGCCCATGCTTTGAGGGCTTGCGCCTGCATGTAGCGGTCGTTGTCGAGCTTGGGAGCATCGTAATGGACAACCACACCGTACTTGATGGCACCGGCCAGGATGTATTCCATAATGGTGCGCAAACCCATGCCGTCGGAAGCTCCGAAGTTGACATAGGGTTGAGCGGCCATGTTTTGTGATTTAGCCATTTGGTGCGTAGCTTCAATTTTTTCAGACTTGAAATTAGCTTCCATGGCCTTGATTCTGTCCCAAGCCTTTTGGTAGGCCACATCCGCTTTGGTGGGCTGCACATCGGGATCCAAGGGAAACATCTCGGGATTAATCGCCCAGCTTAAGATATTGTCAAAATCAAAAGTCTTTCCTTCCGCCAAGGCACGGGCAATGGATTGCGAACGCGTGGAGAGAACACGCAAATCTTCATAAGTTGTCACAGGAATGGGTTCTGCATCAATGGATTCCACCATATAGCGCTTGCCTTCACGTTCGGCGCGCATCTGCGTGCGAGCACGGGCATCTTGGCGTAAACGGGCAGCCATGTCAGTTGCAACGGCTTCTTTGGATTCTTTTTGCCTCTTCATCTCCGCTTCCATCACCGAAGTGTTTTTATGGCTAAAACCTGCTGCCAAACTGATGGCCAACACGGGTTTATCCGAAGGCATCACCTCATCCATGTTGAAGGAAACATTCACCTGCACTAAGTTGGGGGCCTGTGCCAATTCGGGACGGGCATTGTCCAAGTTGGGGTTTCCCAAATAAAGATGGGTCGAGAAAGAAACCTGACGACGAACACTATCCACTGCAGAGGCCGCTCCCAAGGGATGGCCCTGCACGGGTTTGGAAGCCTCGTCCAAGGCAACAGCTCCTTCAGACACACCAATGGACTTGCGCACTTCAGCCGGTAGATTGTTCTCTAAAAATTGATCCAGGGCATCAAGATAATGCACGCCCTCCCGAGAGACATAGAGGGGATGGGCGGGGTCAAGCAATTGTTCGAATTTATCCACACCCAAATACAAGGGATTTTCCCTATCATAAAGAGCACTAAAACTTTCCACACCGGCATATTTAAGGAAGAGTTTTTTAACTTTATTCTCAAAGGGATCCCCAAGGGGCGTTGAGGTTTCATGCCCTTGGAAAAGCAAGCGGACGTTTCCTAATTTTTCACGGTCCGTCACTCCAGGAATATAAGTTCTGCCCTGTTTCCACGCCCTGAAAACAACGAGGATAAGACCAATGCCGTAAGCTTCGCGAGGCCCACTGTCTTTTCCGTCCGTGCCATATGACCCCCCGATGGTACCGCTATTCCAATTTTTGCCAGCCGTCATTTGGGCTGGTTCTTGGATCTCATGGCCTGCAGCAACTCCGGGAACAAAACCACCCACATTGGTACTATTGGCACGGGACCATTGGCCGATGGCCAAGTCCAATTCATCCGCGCGCTCATCTGTGTGAAGAGCTTGAGCTGCAATAAAAGCACCCAGGATGAAGGCCCTCCGGGCATAATCGGAAGCTCCCAATTCCCACATTTGATTTTCAGAACCTGGTTCTGCCTCACCAGTCGCCACAGCATGAAAAGCTCCTCGCACTAGCTGGCCGGCAATCACTTTTCCCGTATTGCCTGTAGAACAAGCAGACTGTGTCGAAATGGGCTGACCCGTCATGTCCACTTGTTCGGAACCATCCTGACCCACCCAACCATCGCCCAACTCCCCTGCCATATCATCGCTCGTAGGATTCTCATTCCTAACAAGGGAAGCACTTACGGTATTTTCCAAAGTATTGGAATCGGCCAAAGCCAAACTCTTGATGCCATGGTGGCGGTCCCGTGAAACATCGCCATCGCGATGCAGGGACCGGGGAGTTTCTCCCAAAGCCATGAAGCTCTGGCCCGTAGACATCTTGCCCATATGTTGGGCAAACGCACGGGTAGCCGTATCCTCGGGACGATGCACCCCCACGCCAAAAAGACGCCAATTGAAATGATCGGATCCTCCGGGCAAATCAACAGCGACATTCGCCGCCAGGGATGTCCTTGCTGGGATGAGCACCATTTTGCCTTCAGCAACTTGAACAATAAAATTCTTGGATCCGGCTTCCTGGAAAATTTTGTGGCCCTGTCTTTCGTATTGGGCGGCAAGCTCCTTCCCCTTCACCTCAAACTCAATGCCGCCTTCGGGGGCTTTTGTGGGAACGAAGAATTCATAATTCAAGGCCTCTTCCACACGCTGCGCACCCATCTTATCGAACAATTTATTTTCATCGAAGTATGCGGCAATTTCCTCAAGACTCATGCCCCGTAAGGCTTCAATGTTGATGCCGATTTCACCCATGGATCTCGCAATGTCATAGAGATCGGGCGTGAGCATCCATTGCTGATCCTCGGGAAGCTCCGCTCCCGTACGGGCCAGCCAATAACGCGCCAATTGCATGGGGCCATTACCCCCCACCCCCACCATACCTGCGGCCAAGGTCATCATTGTGTACGGCCGGGGGTAGATGTCGGTCGGCTTGGGCGCAAAACGGCCCTCGGTGCGACCATCAGTCACCACATATTGCGAAGCCCAGTTGTTGGGATCGTAAAGCGAGCCATCTAAAGGAAGATGCACGGCATCTGTTTTGGGAGGAAGAGCAAAGCGGAACATGGCAGTATGCATCGCCAGTTCCTCATCGCGGATTTTTCCCGCAAGATCTTCAAAAGTTTTTCCGCGAGCCGCCAAAACTTTTTCCAAAGCTCTCACACCACCGGTGGAATCGTGTTCGTGAACAACTTCGGGAAGCGCATTCACAATCACTCTTCCCTTGGGCAATTGCTGAAGGATCTGTTCATCACCAAGCAAATCATCCTCGTTCATTTCTGTTTCACGCAAGAACGCCAAAGGACCCATGTCAAAGAGTTCGGACATGGTGGCAATGGACATGCCGGCGATTTCGCCGCCTTGGAATCCATAGAAGTTAACATCATAATCCGGAGCATTTTCCTCCATCCCTTGTTGGAACAGAGCTAATTTCTCCATCAAGCGTGTATTTTTATCTTCGTTCCCTGAGGGCTGTAAACCATCAGCAGGGTAAGTCCCTCCCGTGCGATGATGGTCTTCAATGAGGACGGGCGTTCCATCCGCATAACGAACTGATTCATTTTGGGCCACTTGGGCCGTTGCTCCCGGAGCCGCTCCTTCTTTGATTTCGTAAGTGCCGGAACCCGTGAATTGGTGACGATCGTTAGGTGTGGGAAAACGATTCGACGCCATGTAAAAAGAGAAAGCTTCCGTGAAAGGAACATAGACAATCTCATTCTGGGCATTCTTGAATGGAAGGGCTGGAACAACACTCTGGCCCGCATACTTGGCACGGAAACGGGAAGCCAAAGCTTCGGGGGCAACGTTCACAATCCGGTCCTTGTTCTTTTCCGTAAATTCGGCACGGAGGATTTCTTCATTGGCCTGATAATATTTAGCCCAACGTTTTTCCAACTGATTCACGAAGTCAACATGGACACGGAAGGTATTAAGCGGACTTCCACGATCGGCGTAATCACCATAATCGGAAACAGCCCCTGTGTGGAAAAAGCCACGAGGCCGGTAACCTCTGGCCACCATGTGGTCAAAAAGCCTTTGGGAATCTTCTTCATCACCCAAGGTCAAATTCGGTTCAATGACCAATTGGTTTTCTATGCCACGGACACCGTTTCTCTTGAGCAATTCGCGGTAATGGTCGGAGCGGTATCCCATGCCCTGCTTGGCGGAACGGCCTTTGTAATCCAGAATGATCACGCGCGCACCCAAGCGGAGAAGCATGGCCACCATGGGCTCTCCGATGGTTCCTGCCCCCGAGACGACAAAATCCTTGCCACGCAAGTCACGGCCTTGCTTGATTAAAGTCTCCAAAGCCTTCACGGTAGATTCGGGAATTCCGATTTTTCGATAATGATCCAAAAGTTCCAAGGTCGTCATACCACGATCCACAACGCGGGTGGAATAAGTGCCATAAACGGGTTCGTGGACGGCACCATTTAAATGGATGACACCATCGAAGGAAGGACCATTTTTAAGGGAGTTTTCAGTGCGTGCGATCAAACGGTCAAGAACAGACCGCTTGCCGGCATCGGCCGTCTGGTCGCGTAGCCAACGCGCATGGGCCAGGCCCCTTTCATCCAACTGATTGGCCAGCACATTGATCTCAACATTTTGCTCGTAGGCATCCGTCGGGAAAGTGGAGGTATTCAACATGCGCATGAAGTTGAACAAATTTTCCATGGCACCCACGGCTTCCACATTTCCAAAACCATATTCCAGCTCAGGCCTGAAATTGGCGTTTTCAATCGCCTTAGCGTAAGCGGGATCGGAGGCTTCCAAACGTTCCAAGCGACGAGCCTTCTCGAGTGCGTCTTTGTCTTTTAAGAAAGTAACTCTTCCAGCGGGGGAGATGGTAACCTGCTGCAAGGTAGATTCATCCACAGCAACACCCATGGAGCGCACAAAGGCACGGATGGCATCCTTGCCGCTGGCCTGAAGGGACGCAGCAAATTCAGCACGAAGAGCTGCATCGCGAGCATCTAATTCAGCGGGATCAACACCACCACCCATCATCATCCCACCCATGGCAGGAACTTGAGCGCGTGAAAGGGCTTCACTCTTTTCCTTCTTTAACGCAGTTAAAGCCTGCTCTTGCACGGTCAACATGACCGAGACCATGTGACGAACTTCGGAGGGAGCCTCAGGGAGGGCTAAGGGAGCTTCTTTGAGCTTCTTCATCACCAAATCCAGAAAGTCCCCGAAAGTCTTCAAGGCTTCGCCTTCCTTTTTGGTCGTGCAAATTCCCAAAGTTCCCGAAATCATGCGCAAGGCACCAGTAATCTTTTTGCTGCCAATACCAATGGGACGTTTGCCTTTATCCGATAACTCCGCCTCGCGGACGAAATTATCCGCGTTAATCGTGAACTCGCCCACGGCAGCATTGGCTTCCCACATCGCCTTGCAGTAGGCGATCAAATCACCTTCGCTCCAATCCGCCCACAACGAGCGTTTGTTCAAATCCCCACCTTCCAAACCTAAAACCCCTCGGTAATACGCAACGCTATCGCCCAACACATCCACAGCCCCAGGACCCAATTCCTGTATAGAAGAAGTCAGCTGGCCAGCAAGAGCTCCAAAGGATTCATCCCCTAATACCGTGACTTTTTTAGCCTGTTGCGTAACCAATTTAAACAAGGGTTGATCCCCTGCTTGCGCCACATTGTCTTTGTTCACTTTATGTCCAATGGCTGCAACACCCAATGTAAGAAGCTTGCTTCTTAACTGGGGCGCTGTTACTTCAGCCCATGTCGGCGCAGAAGCCGCAGCCATGGGCATGCCCGCAAAAGCAGGAACGGCACGAGCCTTGGCTTCTTTCTCTTTAACCTCCAGTTTGGCGATGGCATTCTTTCCCGCCAAATACATCACTGAAGCCATGTGACGTACTTCGGAAGGCGCTTCCGGAAGAGCCATTGGGGCTTCTTTGAGCTTCTTCATCATCAAATCCAGAAAGTCCCCGAAAGTCTTCAAGGCTTCGCCTTCCTTTTTGGTCGTGCAAATTCCCAAAGTTCCCGAAATCATGCGCAAGGCACCAGTAATCTTTTTGCTGCCAATACCAATGGGACGTTTGCCTTTATCCGATAACTCCGCCTCGCGGACGAAATTATCCGCGTTAATCGTGAACTCGCCCACGGCAGCATTGGCTTCCCACATCGCCTTGCAGTAGGCGATCAAATCACCTTCGCTCCAATCCGCCCACAACGAGCGTTTGTTCAAATCCCCGCCTTCCAGTCCCAGTACTCCTGCCAAATAGGCATTCTGATCCCTTAAAAAGCCCAAAGCACCGGGTTCCAGGGCCACCATGTCGGCAGTAAACTGCTCGACTAAGGACTCAAAGGCCGCATCTCCGATGACAGTGATTTTCTTCGCCTGCTGAGTGACCAATTTATAAAGAGCTTGATCCCCTGCTTGAGTCACATCGTCTTTGTTCACTTTGTGTCCAATGGCGCGAATACCCAATTGCGTATAGGCCTGTCTGAACTCAGCCGACGTCACTTCCTTCCAAGAGGGCGCCGCAACCCCCATTTGAGGCATCATCATGGACATGGCAACCGGAGCTGCTGCTTCTTCTTTCGGTTTTTCTGCAACGACAGGTACAGGAGCAGCCTTGGGCAAGGGGCTTTCGACGAAATCGTAAGTGAAGCGGGAATAATCCTCTGGATTCACCTCAGGATTAACGAACAGAATTTCAAATTCAGCTTCGGGATCCGTAAATCCCAAGGATTTTGCCACTGAGAAAACGTGCTTGGCGAGGTTCTCCCGTATTCCAATTTCCACAAAACGACGAACTCCCGCTAAAATGGCCATCCGAATGACTTCTCGCAATTTGGTGGGGTTTGAAATTTGATCGGCAAATATTTCTTGGATGGCACCCGTATCTTCCGGCAGATAAGCCCCGGTTGTATCCATGAGAACACGGCTCACATTGGGCCTTCGCGGATAAAATACGGGGGTTGCTTTAAAGAAAGCCCGCATTCTCTCCGAAGCCTCTCTTAAAAGGGGCGTGTGAAAAGGTGTCTTCACCGAATCAAGCATGAAGACATCACTTCCGGATTTGACAGCCTTCCGCTCTTCCAAAATCTTCAAAAGTCTTTCAATGGCTTTCTTGTGTCCCCCAAAGATGACTTGGTTATAGCGATTGAAATTGGACGGAAAAACTAATTCCGTACCATCTGCAGACCAGGCTTCTCTGCAAACG
>MGPH01000038.1:6410-26677 GCA_001797365.1 Deltaproteobacteria bacterium GWA2_45_12 | reverse complement strand
CAGCATACATGGCGTACCACATGCCCAAACTCAATCCCGTCTGGATCGCATCGTCGGGAATGAGGCCTTGATCCACCAAACGGTCATAAAGGGGAACGACATAACCCGCCTGCGACGGTTGGACCAAAGCAGTGTCGTCACTGGCTTCATTTAATACTTGCCGCATGTCGATGTTAAAACCGGCCTCCATGAGAATGCTCTGGAGCCTATAAAAATGGGCCGCACGAATAGGGTCGCTAATGGCTTCATCACCGGCCCCCTTGTCGATCACACCCTGCCCCGCCCACATGACCAAGGTTTTGGGGCCCTTGGCGTAGAGCGTATAGGTCATGACAGGATCGCCAGAAGCATTGACGACTTCAACTTCGTATTCATGCACACCTTCCCCATGACGAATGCGGGTGACGTTGTAAGAAAGTTTTTCTCCATAAGCGACGGGATTCTGGAATTGACGATTTTTAAAACCAACATAACGGGAAGCATCGCCGCCGGTGATTCTTTTGTCGCGGAGGATTGATTCGTTCACCAAATCAAAAGATTCTTCCCCACGCATGATGACATCGTCCAAGCCTGCCAATCTTGCCGAGGTTGTCTGAATGTGAATGCGGTTTTCATCATCTTTAAATCTTTTGTTTCCCTTTTCTCGAGTCGTCACCGTGCCATCTGGAGTGGCCACGGTACCGATGGTCACCAAGTTTTGTTTTTCAGGCGTGTAGACTTTTTTGCCAGCCAAGAAATCAGCATCGGTCGGGGGCAGATCGGTTCGTGCGGCAAGAACAGGACGCACCTCATCCCCGGTGAGCCCCGTGTCGATCAAGGAACCCAAAACGGAATTGTTTTCAAAAACAGTTTCTCCACGCTGATTGGTGCCGCGGGCGAACACTTCCATGATGCGACCGAGCGAAGTGTCGTTCACGCTACGGATGAAAAATTCAACGGTAATGTCATCGCCCGCTTTGATGGGCAAATATTGATGCTCGGACCCACCAAGATTTCGGATCAAAGCGGGATCCAAATCGGCAGCCTCTAAAAGAGCGCAAAGCAAAACGCCTTCTTGTTCGATGGCGTCTTTGGCATAACTCGGATGAGCCTCGATGCCCCCGGACCTGCGCCTCTCGACAAAACGCTCATCGGTGGAACCGACGCGGTTTTTTGCGTAATCCAACATGTCTTCGAGAGTAATCTTCTTCGTATATTTCAGAGAAAAAGTTTGGAGAAGATCGGAGCTTGAGGGAGCATTCAAAAGTTCAGCAGCATTGGGAATAATACCGGTGCCCCAGTCTTTAAGGTAAGCAGCACGGGCGCTGTGAGGGTATGAACCAGCATGTATTGCCCTGATATCGCCATAGACAAGGGGCTCCTCACTCGTCACGTCAACAAAATAAGCTCTTTCCGTCATCGAAACACCATGGCTGGTATGAACAAACTCACGGGTAACAATAGCATTCACTCCGGTCCGCGTCACCTCTAGTGTGGGTTTATCAGCCTCATAAATTTTAAGCGAGCTAGAGATCTGTCGATCCCCTTCCGACTCTTTTTTCACAACCCACTCAAGAGTTTCTCCCACAAAAGGTTGAGTGAGAAAGGTTGTGTAAGGATTGGCTTCTTCCCCTATTTTGTCTTGAGTGAAGAAATAGGCAAGTCGACCTTCTCCACTTTGAGCAAAAAATTCTTTAAGCTTGGCCCCACTTTCTTCCGTCAAAGCCCCTATAACTTTGGCACGGTATTGGATGGATCCATCCGCCAAAACCGTTTTGGTCAATTCAACCCCTGGAATGGAAGGTAAGCTCACATCTGCTGCAACGCGCGCCTCTCCCATGGAAACAACATGCATGCCATCGGGCAAGAAAACATCATCTGCTTGGCTCGCGGCCAAGGCCCGGCGCAAAGCCGCTGGACTACGTGTGGTCATGGCTTCCATGCCTTCTTCAGTGGCTACGGTGATCACAGGGATGGTCACGCCATTTTTAATGATAAAAGATGTGGAGCCTTTTCCAGAACCCAAGTCAACAAGGACATGCGCCCCTCTAGCCTGCATGGCACGGGCAGTACGGCCCACCCACACGGTACGAAAGAAATTATCTCCACTGGGAATGGCGGCCCAAGCTTCTCCGGCAGCATGCCGATCTTGAGCTGTTTCTCCTTTAGGATTTGTAACAATAGTCGTTGACGGAGCCCCTAGGGTGATACCCCGACTGGCAATCTCTGTTAAGAAATCAGGATGACCTTGCGTAAGAAGATAAGGGTCGTGAGGAGCCAAAGCGATGCCCATTTCCCGTCCGGACAAAGGCTTTTGAACATAGGTTCGGTTGAGTTTCTTTAAAATGCCTTCCACTTTAGGCCATACGGCCAGTAAGTCTTCTTTATGAGGAGTTGCAAAACGGGCGGGCTTGGCTTTAGCAAAGTAGCAATTGATGATGTCCGACAAAAGGCGGAGCGCACGGGGGGTGCCGCCCACCAAAGTATAATAATAAGGAGCCACATCCACGTTCACATTACTTGCAAAAATATGTTCGCCGGTGACAAGCTGATCCAAACCGAAATGTTCGTTGATGGCTTGAAGCATTTGACCCAAAAGATTTTCGGACGGATTTGTATCATCATTGGGAATGCCGCTCGTAGCAATCGCATATTCGGCGCCATCAACATTGGGACCGGCGGGGACGAAAAATCTTCCTTGGGACGCCATGTAACGGATGAAATCCGCCCAGTTTTTTACACTACCAAACCCACCCACTTGAGCATAGGTTGGATAATCAACGCGACCTGATGCAGGATCAAAGGCCCTTGCTGCGGCAAAGGCCACAGCCTCCCCTTGGCTCTGGCCACCAAGAACGTGGAATCTAGCTACATCCAATCCATAGGTATTCAAGACACGAGTTTGTAAGGCTTGAGCCACGGGGATGGAAGGCGAGGTCGTCGGCACGCCATTGACATCGTAAAAATTGTCACTTGTTGCAAAGCGATCCAAATCAATCCCATCCTCATCGCGTAAAGGGCCAGCCAGCTGAGGGTATAGATTCGCGGCCACATTACGATTAACAACGTCATCAGCATACAATAAATTTTGAATCTCCTCCGTCCATGGGGCCCCCTGCCCAGCATAAAAGCCACCGGCTAAAATACGGCCGTCACGGATGGCCAAGGCCATTTGACTCATGGGGTGAAGACCGATTCTGGCTAAAAACTTAACGGCGTTCTCGGATGTTTTTTCAAGGCGAGGAGAAATTTCTTGCCCTTCATATATGTCTGCACGCGCCAAGGCTTCGGCTAAAATTTCGATGTCCATGTTGGACATAACCTCAAATTCAGGTTGATTTTTGGGAAGCAGGAACCCCACCAAGTTCAGATAAGCTTCTCTCGCATTTTTACTGGTGGAATAAATGGTGGATTGTTTTTCGTCAGACAGCAAATCAACCAAACGGGCTTCAACATGAAAAAGGAGACTCGTATTGAATAATAAGCGAATGCCTTTGGGACTCACCATCGTGTCGACAAAATTAACCTTCAACCCTTGATGGGAATCCGTACTGCCTTCCGCATCCATCCCAAAGGGGGTTCCTTCAGGAAAATCACGAGCTGTCACCGGATTCGTGTCTATCAAACCATAGGGAGCATTCAAGCGGGCAGCCAGGCTTTTGCCTAACTGTGGAGAAGAAGTCTTCACCCATCTTAAAAAGAGAAGCAATTGGGCAGAATCGGCACGGAGATTGGTTGTTCTTTGAATGACATCCGCAATGGCAACTTGATCCGAAGCCGCTAATTTCGCTCTTGCTCTCGCAGAGTCCTGCAGATCTTCATGTACCAGGTAACTCTTATCCACCAATATTTGAAGCATGCTATTTAAGCGATCCATAAAGACTCCTCATTGTTTGTAAAAGAATTCAAAACTTGTAAAAAATTTTCCAAAGACCAGCGCTGGGATTCCAGTTTCATTTTTTGGGGTGTTTGCACGGCCAAAGCCACAACATGATCAGGCGTTGGGTAACCCAACTTGAATTGCCAGGCATTTTCATCCACAGGCTTGTGGTTTAAATCGCGATCATCATAATGAAAACGAACATTGAGATTATCATCGGCGATAAGAAAACACCCTCGGGTCATGTTCTCCATCTGATCTTGACCTAGGGCTTTCACAAAAGCTTCCTTCAAACACCAGAGCTGTTGGAAGCGCAAGGGCTTGAGGGCATCGGGAAGTTTTTCCCAATCGGCCTGCTCCCAATCCGAGAAATGGCGCTGAGCATTCAGATCATTGGTGAAAGTATTTTCTATTTTATCCACATCCACTCCCAAAGGAGAAGAAGAGATAGCAAGAGTCACCAGTTCGTCGCAGTGTGAAAGGCTGGCATAGCTTAAGAGATTATTCTTCTCGTCGAACAATCCGTAAGATCCTTCGGATGTCTTTTTAAAATTCCAGGTGGGAGAATGGGTCTTCATCGCTTTGGCCATAAGCAGGCGGCCAAGAAGAGTGGACAAGGAAATGGAGGTAGCAATTTCTTTAAGATTGAGGAATTGCCGTACGCACGCATGAGCTGCGGATTTCATTTCATCCGAAACAACGTAGGGAACATCCAGCATGAATACAGAAACGTCTTGCTTCACTTCTTCCTCCGCAAAAATTGAACTTTAAAAATAATGACCAAAAAAACGGACAAAGCCACCGCACTTGGTCATGCCAATATTTTTTAACAGTGTGAATAATTTTGCTCAAAACAAGGCGGGAAATTCAAAGCCTGGTTGATTAATCTCCCTCTGACTGACCCCTTACAAAACTTCTTTCCACTTCATCTCCTTCTCCCCCCAGAGAAAGATTTAAGTGTTCTCTACCTTAAAACGATTGACTTGCCGGACTATCCAAGTTGGAAACCTCTGGCAAGCAAAAAGTGAATGTTGATTCACTTTTTGTACCCTTGGGACACCCTATTTCTCTGACCTTTAGACACATCTATCAAAGTCACCCCCGCCACGCCAATCCTCGGTACTCCGGGGATTTCTGAGGGCGGGGGCCCAATAACGGATTCCCGCCCCAAGAACCCCGCGACACGGGGTCGCCCTCGACAAAAGCACTCGAGGGCAGGCCCCGAGTGCTTTTTACCCCCGTCATCCCCGAGTGCTTTTGTCGGGGATCCATTTGTCAAAAACCTAATCCATCATATAAATCTTTCCATTCCGGGTTTTCTTTTTCGATCAATCTAATCTTCCAATTTCGATTCCACTTCTTAATCCTTTTTTCTCTTGTAATGGCTGATTCAGCTTCGTCATGTGTTTCAAAGTAAACAAGCTGATCTACGTTATATTTTTTAGTGAATCCTTCCGTCACCTTATTTTTATGTTCCCAGATTCGTTTACATAAATCGGAAGTAACTCCCACATAAAGAGTTCCATTTTTTCCACTAGCCAGAATGTATACACAAAACTGCTTTTGCATTTCCATTTTCTGGATCCAAATAATGGATGCCCGCCCCCATTATTTTCTCGTGGCGGGCATGACGGTTTTTTATCTTGCCATTCCTCCTTACCTCCCCACCGGTCTAAAACCGGGATGGCTTGTGATGGAACGAATGCCGCCGCCGGCCCGCATGGCGGCAAGCGAGGACCAATGTCTTATGGGTGCCGAGTGCGGGCGGGGAAACCCCGCCCCTACGGGGGATTTTTTGGTTTTAGCAGCGCCATCACCGTTAGCCACGGTTGCATCATCTGTTTTTGCGTCAGCCGCATCCAAGACGCGATCTAATGCATCGCCATTAGCAGGCTCCACCCAGCCATTTTGCATGACATCATGATTATGCCGGCGACGTCCAAAAATATCTCCCGCAGGAATCAGCGTACGGTCGCCAATGACGGTAGAGCGGGACAAAGCTTCAGGGTTTCCTCCACCTGTTTGCCCTCCCTTTTGAATCTCTTTTACTGGTATCCTTGAAACAGCGGCTTGTTGCGCAACAGGAAGAATACGCCGCCGCGGGCCACTATGAACAGGGGTATCTCCATTGCCGGTCACAGCAGCTCCGGCAAGGTGATTCAAGTGAAGCGAACTTTCCAAAGTAATTCCACTTTCATTGACAGAATAACGGTAACGAACAACATCGGGCCCCTGCCCTTGCCACACTTCAATGGAAGCAATGCCCTCTGTCTTGAACAGTTCCAATTTTTCTACAAGAAGCCTTAGACGATCCTCGTCATTTGTTTCTGCATCCAATAAAAGCACCAATTTTATGGCCCTGTCATTAAAGGGTTCGTAAACACCGATCCGCAACGCCCTTTTATCTATGGCAGAATCCTCCATGACTCTTTCAATAGAACCCGCGCTCAAATCAGAAACATTGAACACAAAAATAGGAATGTAAGCAGAATCCTCCGCGACACGCCGGACGAGAACACATTTTCTTTGAGCACTGTCAGCCCCTATCCCTTCACCCCCTTGGGAAATAATTTTTGCCAAGGCGTTACGAGCCAGAGAGCCAATGAAATCCTCTAAATCATCTGCTTTGCTTAGTTGAAACAATTCAGGAAGGTAGACGGCCAGCTCTTCATGCATGTCACGAGAACTCAACCTCATCTCGCCACCTTTGATTTGGGCCACAAGACGGGTGCGCACAAACTCCATCCTCATTTGGAATTGGGCCGCCAAAAATGCCGGAGCCAAGGCGGCAACAAGGGGAAGAAGATGGGCAGTGCTGGCTTGCAGTGCCCCCACAACGGACGCTAGCTGTGAAGCCAAGTTATTAAGCTGCTCCGGATCAGCCGCTTGCACTGCGGCCAAAAGAGCATCTGCAAGATTTTGGGGCCTTTGCAAGGCAACCCTTCGAACAGTTTCTTTTTCTCTCTGAGATTTCCATTCTGTCTTTAAGAGTTCCCGTTTATCAACATCCCCATTGGCATAGGTTACAAATTTTGCTGCATTTTCACTCTTACCATCTAACTCATCTAACACATTCAAAACTTCATGGACTTCAGCGGAGGTCATGAAACGTTCAGTCCCATCCAAAATTAAAAGATCGCGTCCTGCATTTTTGGCATCTTCCACCACAAACCGCGCATGCAAACCCAAATCAGCTAAACGCCCGCGGGCATGGGCCAAGCGGCTTTCGTCGCGGGTTAAGGCCGCGTATGGCCGTGTACGGGCGGCGGCGCGTTTTTCGGCAAGGGTCAGGGCTTCTTGCATGGCTTGCCGGGAAGTGGAGGGTTCAATAATGCCATCCAAATATCCCCTGACCAAATCACCCGCTTTAGCAACTGTGAGCGATTTAGCAGGGTCGGCAACATCTTTATTATATTTGCCAATAAGCTCATCGACACGCCTAACCAATTCTCTAAAAAGATAGATTTTTTCCCTTATAGGAGAAATTGTCTGTCC
Source organism: Deltaproteobacteria bacterium GWA2_45_12 (assembly GCA_001797365.1). Classification (NCBI taxonomy): domain Bacteria; class Deltaproteobacteria; species Deltaproteobacteria bacterium GWA2_45_12. The sequence goes on along the minus strand of MGPH01000038.1, from coordinate 19,323 downwards.
GGGAGTTTCATCAAGCGAAATAATTTCATCCAATCCTCCCAGAATTGTTTTAATGGCATCCAATCTTTTGAATGGATAATTTTCATCAATAGCACGTATCTGGGCGGCAAAAGCGCTCAAACGTCTTTTTACATCTCCGGGATCCTGCCGTGGTTGGTAGGTATCAAGCAAGGTAGTCAGGGCCTTACTTTCATTGACAATGGTTCCCACAAGTGTCTGGTAAGCACCATCCTTCCTATAGACAAATGGAATACCGGCACGCGCTCCCATCACCGCAATAAGACTGTTAGTAAGGCTTAGGGCCACGGTCCCGGGCGAAAGCCAGGGATGGAAACCCTGAATATTTCTTCCCCCGAATGATTTGCGCACAACAAATTTTACTTTGGGAACATCGGCGGATATGATTTCCTTCAACAACTTACCGCCCCGCCCTTGAATATCGGCCCCTTCCTGTTCGGGCCCCGGTTCAAAACCGGGGGAGTCTTCCATATAAACCATGGGAACTTTAAGCGACTTGCACAGTTCCACAAAATGGCGGAATTTATCGGCTCCCAGCCAGTCAGCCGCTCCGGCCCGAATTTGGGGGTTGTCTGCAAACACACCCACCACACGTCCGTTCATGGTGGCCAGCCCCGTGATTAAATTGGACCCTTGCAGATTATTCGTGTCGGATTGACCAATCTCTAGAAAGGAATTCTGATCAAATACCTCTCCAATAACCTTCCGCATGTCATAACCCAGGTTAAAATCGGTAGGGACAAACGAAAGATCAGCAGTGCGATCAGGATTATCCTTGGTGGAAACAAGAGCCTGCCGGGAAGAGGCCTTTGCATAGGCAACAAAACGTGAAGCATAGTCCATGGCTTCTTTAAAGGTATCAACAATGATGCACCCCTTGCGTTGTGCCAGCCAAAGCTCATGCCGGGTGGTGGTGGCCGATTTTACGAAAATCTGTACATGGCTTCCCTCGTGCACGTTGTACATTTGCAAACCGCGTGCATGGGTAATAATGGAAACTTGCGGAACATGTGTGGAACGGGTCAGAAAGCCAGTTAATTCTTCACGCCGTTTTTCCACATCGCGCCCCCCGCTACGGGAACGGCTGTACCATTTTTCCCCGACAATCTTGATAAGGGGAATATTTTCAGAAACGGCTGCACGGGCAAACCTGTCGGCCTTCTCAATGGCCTCCCTACTTCCAAACCCTCCGGGCAATTTGGGCCCAAGAATAGCCACCGTATTGCCCCCCATCTGGGTCCATCCCGCTTCCACTTCAGAGGCATGAAGAAGATCTCCTTTGTAGGGCCAGAAAAAACCATGATCCACATGCCGAAGCAGGGTCGGAAGATGGATGATTGTGGCTTCGGTATTTTGAGCTTTGGTATCTTCAAGTGACCCTTCAAAACGGCGAATAATCCCATCTCCAAGAGCAACACCGGGCGAGAACATGTCGATGGCCCTTCTGGCCAAATCAAAAAGTTCTTCCTCGGTATCCACTGCCTGGTCAACAGTTCCCGCCTTGCGAACCAAAACGTAAGCGCCCCCGATATCAGAGTTGCTTAGTTTGACGTGCTTCACCTCGTAAACAACATTTTCCCCCGTAAGCATTCCCGCCACTTGAGAGCTATTTCGCATAAAAACATGGTTAAGCTCGGCAGGGCCATAAACCACCATGCCGGAGTTTAATCCCATCATCAGGGCAATATGTAGCGGAGGATTTTTCCCCTTTAACTGTTCTATCAAAGGTCGACCATTGCCAAATTGATCAAGAAGCGCCTTAAAGAAGGCCCAATTGGGATGCGCTTCCACCCATCGACTGAATTCTTCAGGAGTTCTTTGAGCCGCTTCCTTGATGAAAAAATCGATTCCGGAATAATTCAACGCCGGTGTTCCCTCGGGAATTTTGGCACCCCCAGAGTCGTTAAGGCCAACCACGGGCATTCCTTTAAGGTAGGCCAACATGACTGCGGCGGCCATGACTTTACCCTCGGCAGCACCCACAGCCCCCCTCTTCTTTTTGGTGCGGGAATCACTCAAATAGGCAATCACCTCCCGCCCCTTCACCTTCCCCACTGTTAAGAGTACGGCACTGTCTTCAACCCCGTTTAATTTAATAACTTCATAATGGCCCCCATCAAAGAATTTGGCCGCTCTTTCTTCAATAGTCAAAAGCCCTCTTAAGTGATGGTCACGGTCTTCAGAATCTTCAATGGCAAAATATTGGTCCCGGGTTGTCCTCATGGCAAAGACCTGACCATCCCTGGTTGGTACATATTGATGAGCCACTCTTGTTGTTCTTCCGTCAGAGTCCATCGTATTAGCCAAAACCGCGGCGCGATACAGAGCCCTACGATCAAGAAAGGGGAATACATTTTTTCCCAGGGTATCCCAATGCAAAGGGGTGAACACATGGGGAACTCCATTTCGATCCGCTTCCCTGACAAGCTCTTGCATATCAAGAATGATTTCATGATCTTTAAGGGGAAGGCCGCCTCTTATTGAGTTTTTTTCTTCAATAGACTGATAAACCTTCATGATTTCAGCAGCCCGGATCGCGTAATCTTCAAGCCCCCTCTCCCCAACAAAAACTCCCCGGTCATCATATGACACGGAAGGAGCTTCCGGGTAAGGAGCATACAGAACCAAAGAATTTTTTTCTTTTGGCCCTTTCCCTGTTCGAAACAGAAAAATCTGAAAGCGATCATCGGGCGAATAGAGTGCGGCAATTTGCGCCCCATAAGCATGGGCCAGGCGGGCAATGGGGTGGGCTTCCCCAAGCCCCAATTCAGAACAAGCTTGAGGCACAGCACTGGGAATGGCTAAAATCATTCTTGCCGATTCTGCTGGAGCAACAAGATTCCTTCCTCTCAGGAAGGCTGCATGGCGTGCGGCATAAATATCAGGGATAGGGGAACCGTTGAATCCCTGGGCAAAGACGACATCAATCTGGCGGGCCGTATCCCGCACCGCATCGACTACGGGTTGGGCCCCGGAATCCTTGGCATTTGTGTAGAGCTTCATCAAGGTTTCCCGGATGGCTTCATCCTTCATTCTATAGGAACCTGCCAGACGGACCAGCCTTGAAACGATACTTCTGCGCCCACTGCCGTTGTTCCAAGCCTGTCTTAATCGAAGAAGAACATTAATAAAAGAATGTTCCTTAACAACAACCCCATCAGGTAAAACATGATAACCAATGACCGATTTATTGGAATCGAGGATGGGATCTCCAAGCCTTATCCCAAAATGTCGCAAATTGGCGATAAGAACATCACCCATCTTTTTACTGACCCTTCCTTTAACCTTTCGCCAATTTTTGATAAAGAATTCAAATTCATCCCTTAATTCATTATTGGGGGCGTATAAATTTTGAAGATCGAGGTATTGGTTCAAAACAGCCTGGAGGGCCTGTTGAATGGGGAAAGAAGGTTCTCTGACTTCCTCAAGCAGGCTTAATACGCGTTTCAAGTAATCTTGGGTATAATCAAAACCCCGTAGATATTCTGCAATATAAGAAAGTAACTTGGGCGCATCACCGTGCAAACGTTCACGCATCGCCTGCATCACTTGATCATAATGTGTTTTATCAACGGCCTCATCAATGTATCCCAACTGGGCCCGGGGACCCAAATGATGATCCGGCATGAAATTATAGGCCACCTTGGATGAAGCAGCTTCACCGGTCACATCCGGTTCAATTTCAACAAGCACGTGCCCACTCTGGACAGTATCCCCTGCCATCACCCTGATTGCCTTAACCACCCCACTTACGGGGGCGGTAATAGTGTTTTCCATCTTCATGGCATCCACGATCACAAGGCCCTGTCCCGCGGTTACAGGCGTTCCACATGCTACAAGCACATTCACGATTTTGCCGGGCATCGGGGATGCGATGACTCCCGCCTTTTGGCCATCGTTTGAGGTGGCCAGTTTTATTTCATGCCTTACACCTTCCACTTGCACTTCAAAAGTTCCGGCCCTGGCATCAACATAGACGGCAAAATTATTGGCGGTCGCCAAGTCCCGCTGGCCATCAATAAAAAGGCTATAGGTGTGAAGATCCCGGCGTTGGGCTTCCACCATGACGGTATGTTCGTTGATGGTAACGGCAAAACGGCTATTGGATACTTCACGAACATGGATGGAAGCCATTTGGCCATTGATTTCGGCCTGAAAACTCAATCCTTCTTCATTGGGTATGGTATCGGGGTTAAAGGAAATATCGGACCTTGGATCCAAAAGATTCTGGATGATTTCGGCGCGCCTCTCATAATAGGCATGAAGGGCCGTCGCTAAAAGAGCCTCATCGGCATAAGGTTTGGGAATGCTCCATCTTGTACCATAACGTGCAACAAGATCAGGAATTTGTGTGTTGCCGATTTCTTGCCCGTGCAAATGGGCCCACACCAGCCCTTCAATGAGGGCCTGGGGGTTTTTCAACATGAAGGGATTTGAAATGTTCCGCCAATCATGGCCGTAGTCTTTTCTAAGAGAACCCTCGTTAACGCCACTCTGATGCTCCATTTTTTGATAGGCCTTCCTCGTATAAAGATAGCGCTCAACAAAATTCACGGAAAGCCCCATCCCCCCATTTTTTCGCATCTCATCGGTGTCCAAAAGTTCCAGACCAAACTCGATATTGGTTTTCACCCCCAGAATAATCAACTCACGCAGGGCCGACTTCATATTCGCCACGGCTTCTTCCCAGGTGTCACCAGTTGCAGTGAGCTTCATGATCATGTTGTCGTAAGCTTCGCTTACACGATCGCCTTCATGAACACCTTCATCAATGCGGACATGGGGTCCTTTGGGAAGTTTTATCTTCCTGATCAAACCAGGGGAAGGTCTGAAACCCTCTTCAACATCTTCGGCAAGAACCCGGAAGTTAATGGCAAATTTTTTGGGCGATTTGGAAACGGCTTCTTCAAAGGCGGGATCGGGTTTAAAACCCAGCTGACGGCGAATGGCCTCTTTAACCAGATCGATTCCATACATTTCTTCGGTCACCAGATGCTCCACTTGCAGACGCGTGTTCATCTCCATGAAGAAAATGTTTCCCTGGTCATCCACAAGGAATTCAATCGTTCCCGGCCCCTTATAACCCACGGCCCTGGCATAGGCCCTGGCATACTCACGCAACGCGGCTTCAATTTCCGGTGAAACAATGGTCGGCCCCCCCCATTCAAAAACTTTTTGTTTGTTGCGTTGGGCGGAGCACACACGCAACCCAATGTCTTGTTCTCCCAACATTTGAACTTCAATATGGCGCCCTTCACGAATATACCGTTCAAAAAACACTTCATCACTTTTAAAGGTGTTGCGGGAAATATTGATAGCACTGACAAGTTTATTTCTTAAATCATCTTCAGAATCGGCAACCAACTGCCCCTTACCCCCACCCCCATTGTTGGGCTTGATCATGACGGGATAACCGATACGCCGGGCTTCGGCAAAAGCCTGATCCCAATCGATGATGGGAGAACCGTTTGCCTCATATCCAGAAATACGAATTAAAGGGGACGCCTCTGCCACAGGAATTTCAAGATCTCGTGCAATGCCCTTTGCAGAAAGCTTTCCTCCCCCCATTTCAATGGCTTGGGAAGAAGGCCCAATGAGGGCAATGCTTTCTTGTTCCAGTTTTTGAACAAAGCTGGCCGCTTCAGAACGGAAACCCCACCCAGGGAAAGCTTCAGTAATTTTAATGCCCGTTTCATCCTGAAAATCTTTAAGGGCTCTAATAATGGCAGCCTCATTATTGAAGGCTAAAACGGGTCGGCCTTGATCATCCACCCCCGCCGGAACATAAATGGCATAATCAGCATTCACAACATAATCCGCTTCTTCTTCACCATCGGTGTACATGCTAACAATGGGCATGTGATAACCCCATTCTTCACGAAGGGCCTTGACCGCACGGGTAAACCGATTGGCTGGATCTTTTCGATTGGGGCCATTGAAAAAAGCGCGGATCGGTTCGATGCCTGCCTCCCTGAACGCTGCTAGAGTGGCCGGCGGAGGATTTGTGGGAAGAACGGGTTGGGTTCTGCGAACATAAGGTAAAAAACCGGAATGGATTCGCTCTGCCAGAGCATGATGAAAACGAAAACGGCGCTGAGGGTCTTCAAGAAAACGGCGAAGCTCGGCCCCTTGGGGCAATTCTCCCTTGTACTTGTCAGTAACAATGTGAAGGGATCGTATAAGAACCCGGCGCAGCTCGGGATCAATTCCTTGAACCTGGGACAGAGCCGACAAATTCCAGAAAATGGTTCTGGCATCCCAGGTGTTTCTGTTAACATCCCCAACTACCAAATCACTATTGTCTGTAACAAGTTGATCGAGCTGCCCGGCTTCGGATTTCAACCGAGTTCGTAAGTGGTTCCAAGCACTGATTGGTTCTGCCATAATTCACCTATTTTTTTCTTAAACCAAGAGACAAAAATACATCTCAGGACGGATTAATCCCAAAAACCTGAACAAATTATTTTTCTGAATACACAAGAATACACATGCATCTTGGTATTAGAAACTTATCTTATTTTAAATTGAGACCCCCCCAAAAAAAAACAGAAATACAGTGAAGTTTGACCCGTGTAATACGAAGGTCAAATTGTTGTCAAGGATTTTAAAGATTTAATGAAGAAAATTTTCAAGAAATCGGGAAGCTTACCTTCTCTTAGGGAGATTATTCTCCAAGGTAGGCATTTACAGCCTCTATCATCTCTTTAAGGAAAGAATTTGAAACCAAACCGATCATATCATGCAAACGGGTCTTATTGACTTGGCGTAATCCCGGGAGAATAGCGTAAGAGGTTTTTCCACGAGGCATTTTAAATGAAAGACGTAAGGGCCATAAAACGGGGGGCTTGCTTGAAACAGGAACTACAATAACCGTTGGCAGCCGCATATTGTGTTCGACATTCGAAATAACGATGGCGGGCCGCATTTTCCCAAATTCGGGCGAAGCGGCTGGCTCAAAATTAACCCAATAAATCGCCCCTCGTTCCATATTATTTGGCCTTTCTCTTTGCCTTTTTGCCTGGAACAACAGGAGATACGAGATCGGCTTCTTCCCATTCCTTAAGCATAAGATCCTCGGGCGGATTTTGGGCAAGAAACTTGGCATAAGCCTCGGCCGAGTCAGCCATTTTTTGGCGTCGGATCTCCTTTTCCAAGATCTGTCTTACAAAGGCGGTAATACTGGTTTCCCGCGGCTTTAAAGAAATAATACCCTTAAGTAGCTCTGATTCTAGCTTTATAGTAGTTGCTAACATACTCAAATAGTACTTAATTAGAATGATAAATTCAACTCTTTTTATATTATGAATCCTCTGAAAAAATCCCTGATTTATCCAATTTATGGTCCCGTGTGCGGGACAGGCTCACCATGTCCAATCTTGGGCACCCTGAGTTTGCCGTGTTATTTTAAGACAGTTCCCCTGCCCTCTAATTTTAAAAGGATCAGCAACAGCAAACCCGCCTACACACGCAATCTCCCCTTTCACAAGAACAAGCGGGATTTTATCACGAAAAAGGGAGGGGATTTTTTTGTCGATGAAATAATCGGAGAGTTTTTTGTATTGAGACATGCCCAGGGGGATGAATTTATCGCCTGGGTGCCAGGTGCGGATTTGTAGGGGCGGGGTTTCCCCGCCCGGGCCCGGCGATATAGGGCGGGGGAACCCCGCCCCTACGGAAATATAAAGCACCCCCCGTTTCGCATCGGATTTGATTTTCTGTAAGGATGGGACACGGGTAGGCGAGACTTTGATGTGTAAGGGCAATTCATGAATTGCCCTTACATTAAACACATACACCCCCCCATATTCCACCCTCACCTCCACACATCCCAAACGAAGGCGCCCTGATTTTTTTTGACAGATTAAAGAATCAACCAATGTAAAGTGCTTCTCTTCAAATTGACTTTTAAATCCTTGTTCTTTTAAAATTTTTTCTAGGATTAGAAAACGAACATTGGGGGAATAAGAAGAATAGGAATTAATCGGAAATCGGGGAACACCCCCTCCCTTAATCCCTCCCCCCTCGAGGGGGAGGGGCTGGGGAGAGGGGGCAATTATTTTTTGATTTAAAAATTTTTGGGCCAATCTTTCATCACGAATAAAAATCTTTCTGTGTTTTTCAGCTTCTTTTAAAATCTCTCTTTTTTCCTTTAATGAAAGAAGAACCACCTGTTTTCGAATGCGGTTTCTAAAATAAACATCCTTGGTATTGCTTGAGTCAACAACAAACCCCAATCCTTCTTGTTTGGCAAATTGGAGGATTTCCTTCCGAAACAGTTTCAACAGAGGACGAATCATTTTTGTTCGATCATTTAAAAAAACTTCCTCATCCATTCCTTTAAGCCCACGGGGCCCCGCCCCTCTTTGTTTGCGCATAAGAACTGTTTCAACTTGATCATCGGCATGATGAGCCACCAAAAGATGGGTAAACTGATGTTTTTGGGCCAATTTTAAACTGATCTCCCGCCTGAGATTACGGGCTCTTTCCTGGATACCGGGCCCCGGTTGAAGGGGAGTATTTTTGACAATCAATGGAATGTGCCATTTGTTGCAATAACGGGCCACAAAGGCCTGATCTCGCTGAGATTCTTTACCTCTTAAGTGAAAATTGAAGTGAAGGACGGTCGATTTAAACTTTTTCTGCGCTTGATGCCTTCGAACCAATTCAAGAAGCGTCATGGAATCAGGGCCTCCCGAAACCAGACAGGCAAGATGGTGGGATTTGGTAAAACCCCATGCAGAAAGAATATCATCCATTTTAATTTTTGACATTTACGGGTCCCAATGTCTAAACTGCTCCCATGAATCGAAAAATTCATGTTTTAGTCATCGATTCGCATTTACTTCACTTTGACCTTTTAAGACAAAGTCTCAAACAGAATAAACGTTTCATCCTCACCCGGGCCTGTAATTTTGATAAAGCACTCAGCCTTATCAAAAGCCGCTCCTATGAAATCATTCTTGCAGAACTTTTAACCCTGTCTCCCGAAAATATTGCCCAGATTAAAACCCGGTCTCCACGCAGCGCGGTGGTTGTTCTTACAGCCATCAATAATCACAATCTGCTCGTTGAATCAATGAAACTTGGTGCCGATGACTGCCTTGTAAAAAACAGGGACACCTTAAAAAACATTTCCCAAACCCTGGAAAATATTTTGGAGAAGAAAAAACGTGCTCCTCAAAACACCGATTCAGGCGGCATGCTAAGCGCTTTGTCGGGGAAAATCAAAAACATCACCGACATCATCAACGACCCATCCAAAAACTGGCTCATGGGAAAAAGCAAAATTCACACCTTGGAAAAAGAAATTGAAAATTTGATTGGGAATATTAAGAATATGGTGAATTGATATTGTAGATACAAGGGGCGAACACCCTCCTGAGGCGGGCAGGCAAGGTTCGCCCGTACAAAAAAATGAAAAAAACAAATTTAAAATTTTTTATCCCCTACGCTCGTTGGCGCAGGATGCGCGCCTTGCCGGGTCAAAATCCCGTGGCTTGCCATGGAATCTTGGGTCGAGGGCTTGTCCTGGGGGGCATACCATTGATATTTTCTATTCTGATCTTTTTCCTCTCCTTTTCCCTTCCCTCTTTGGCTAAAAAGAAAAAAGAAACAGAAGAGGCTAAATCATCCTCATCAATTGTTGTAGGCTCCCGCCTTGACAATCTTTCAGCCGAAGATAAACGTAAATTTGAGGCCCTTTCGGATGACCAGCAAAAGGCAATCAGAAACGGCAAGATTCAAAAAGGCTTCAACGAATGGATGGTCGAGCTAACCCTTGGCCGGCCTTATTATGCCACGGAACACCATCCTGTTTTTGTGGATTACGAACAGGTTTGGCTCTATGCAAAGCCCGAAATCAAAAATGATGTGCAAGAAGAAAGAATCATTGATTTTCAAACAAACTGGCCCACGCTTCATCGAAAAACTCGTACCCAAAAATGTTTGGTGGGTGATTTTTTCGTGCTTTGGGACAGGGGTGTTGTTGATGATATTGTTTCTGAAAAAGAAAGAAAAGTTTTTGGATCATGCACGGTTGAAACTTCCGAAGCCTTTCTTCCCATCGTCGATGGAAAACCGGTTGAACCCAAATAATCATCTGCGGTACCTTCATGAAAATAGGAGCTGTTCCCTACATTAATGCTTTCCCCCTCTTGCGCTATTTGAATCGTCCCGTTCTTTTGGCCCCACCGCGCAAGCTTGAGGAACTCATGAAACAAGGGGAATTGGATGTGGCTCTTCTCCCTTCGTTTGCATTTTTGGATAATCCCTCCACCATCCCCTTGTACAAAGTAGGCCTGCTTCAATCTCAAGGTCCCGTTGATACGGTGGCTGTATTTTGCGGAGCAAAAACCCCGGAATTGAGCCAAATAAGAACAATAAAATATACAAATGAATCAGTTACTTCTATTTCATTATTTAAAGTTTTGCTTAATTATATGAATCCTTTGGTTTTTCAGGGCTTAAAAGAAGTTCAAGAAGGTGCCGATGCCGAGCTTGTCATTGGTGATAAAGTGTTGGATCACCCTCAAGTTTGCAAGGTAAAGCATGACTTGGGCCAATTATGGCAAAAAATAATAGGATTGCCCTTTACCTATGCCCTGTGGGTGGCTTCCAAGCCCGTTTCCCAGGATTTTATAGATGAACTTTGCTTTGCCAAAAAAGAAGGGCTTAAAAATTTGGATCTTATCATTGGCGAAATCAAGGCCTATTCCCAAGAGCGCATGCACACCTACTTGACAAAGAACATCATTTACGAAATCTTGCCCCAAACTTTGGAAGGCTTGAAAAAATTCAGGGATATGTGCTTTGAGCTAAAACTTTTAAACCAGAAAAGAGAATTGTAACAACGTCATCCCCGAACGTTTTTGTCGGGGATCTGTTACTGGGTTCCCGCCCCCAGAAATCCCGCATAGCGGGATTAACGTGGCGGGAATGACAAATGATTAAATGAACATGAAAGAAATTTACAAAAAAATAAAAAACAAGGAACGCCTTAACACCGCTGATGCCCTTCTTTTGGCCAATCAAGCCGATATCCTCACTTTGGGAGAACTCGCCCAAACCAAATCCCAATCCCTTAACGGGAAAAAAGCCGCTTTCTTATTAGACCGAAACATCAATTACACCAATATATGTACCGCACGTTGCTCTTTTTGCGCTTTTTATCGTCCAGCCAATCATAAAGAAGGCTATGTTTTAAGCTGGAAAGAATTGGACGAAAAAATAGACGAAACCCTTCGACTGGGCGGAACGCGTATTTTGATGCAGGGCGGCTTTCATCCCGATCACAACACCGGTTTCTATGCCGAGATGGTGCGGCATATCAAATCCAAACATCCCATCCATGTACATGCTTTTTCCCCGGCTGAAATTCACTATGCAGCCAAAAAAGACAATCTATCTTATCATCAAGTAGTCACCCAGCTTAAAGAAGCCGGCCTTGGCTCCATCCCCGGAGGGGGTGCTGAAATCTTGGTGGATCGCATTCGTAACCGTATTGCCGTTGGAAAATGTTCAGCCGACCAATGGCTTGGGGCGGCCAAAGCCGCCCACGAATGTGGCATTCCCTCCACTGCCACCATGATGCTGGGGCATATCGAAACCTGGGAAGAACGTTTTGAACACTTGGAAAAAATACGTACTCTTCAAGATCAGACGCATGGATTTATTTCATTTATTCCCTGGACCTTTCAGCCAGAAAACACCCCTCTTCATCCCAAAATCAAAAAAAACAAGGATGTAAAATTGGCGGGGGCTTATGAATACTTGCGCTTTTTGGCCATCGCCCGTTTGTTTTTGGATAATTTCCAACACATCCAGGTTTCCCTTTTGACCCAAGGAATCAAAGTCGCCCAATTGGGGCTGCATTTTGGCGCTGATGATTTAGGGAGCGCCCTCATCGAAGAAAATGTGGTCAGGCTGGCTGGCTGCGACCAGGAAGTGGGAACTGAAAAATCAAAAATGGCCGCCATCATCCGCGAAGCCGGCTTTGAGCCTTTTGAGCGGGATACGTTTTATAACCAGATTCATTAGTTGTGTAGGGGCAATTCATGAATTGCCCTTACCCATCCATTCCCTTGTTCCTCATTGCTTCAAAAATCTTCCCGGCGATCGGACCGGAAACCTATACGGTCATTCATATTAAAGACGGCATCATTTATTCTCTTGGGAATGACGAACTGATTAAGCAAAAAAATCCTGACGAGACAATTATCGATTTGACCGGCTATGCCCTTTTTCCCGGCTTTGTGAATGCCCATTCCCATCTGGAATTAACGGCTCTTGGGCCGGTTTCTTCCCCTGCCTCTTTTGTTGATTGGATCCGGAAATTGATTTCTCAAAAAAAAGAACTGACGGAAACAGAAAAAGACCGGGGAGTCAAAAGCGGGATCAAAAACATGATCAAAACCGGTGTGACTTGTGTTGGAGATCACATCAGTCATGACGGCCCCTGGGAAACCATTTTAAACAGCCCTCTTCGGGGAAGACTGTTTCCGGAAGTGCTGGGTGTTGTTCCTGAGATAAGTCAAAATATTCTGGAACATTTAAAACAACTCAAACTTACGCATGAAAATAAAACTTCTTTATGGAAAATTCACATCAGTCCCCATTCCATTCATGCCCTTGATCCTGAAATTTTAAAACAAATCCTCAAAGAAGAACCAGCTCCCCTTTCCTGCCATGTGGCTGAAAGCGCTGCAGAAGACGAGCTCTTTCGAAAAGGCAGTGGAGAAATGGCTGATTTCATTTCCCCCTTTATAAAAGGGGGATTAAGGGGGATTTGGGCCCGCCTTGATTCTTCTTTGGGTCCTCATTCAGGACTTGAGCAACTCATTTTTCAAAAACTTCCCATCGAAAAATTATTAATCGTTCATGGTAATTATTTGTCCGA
>MGPH01000038.1:4006-6394 GCA_001797365.1 Deltaproteobacteria bacterium GWA2_45_12 | reverse complement strand
GCCTAGCCAGCAATACCAAGCTTAATATCTTGCACGAAGTTCAAGCCTTCCATCAAGAATTTCCCGATGTGAATGCCGCAACGCTTTTGGCCATGGCCACCATCAACGGAGCAAGGGCTCTTTGCATGGACAATGAAATTGGAAGTCTGGAAGTGGGTAAAAAAGCGGACATTATCGGGTTTAAACTAAATCATCTTAAAGAATCCCTGGAAGAAATCTTGTTTGAAAGGATGAACGTTGATTTTTCGATGATCGATGGGAAACGGCTTATTATTTAGAATGGATCTTCGCGTTTCCGAGTGGGTAAAAATTTTGTTCTTAACATGTTCCCGAATAATATCCCCCTTTACAAAAGGGGGATTAAGGGGGATTTGAGCCCGCTTTCATTCCCTTTTCCGCTATCCCTTTCTCGGAAATCTCTTCCCCACCTCTTTTCTCATAAAAAATCTTTGAATCGGGTACGGAAACTGGAACGGGAACAAATCCCCCCTACCCCCTTTTTTCCCGCATACGGGATCCCGCTACGCGGTGATAAAGGGGGATGACACGGAAATAAAAAAATCCATTTTCATGACAAATTTTTTGACCTCTTCAATTCTTTTCTTAACCGCTCCCAGAGAGTCTCAGAAACACATTAATCTCTCAAATTTATCCACTCAGTTCCACGATGACCCTTTAGAATAAAACACCTTCAAAAAGACGGGAAAAAGAATCAGGGAGCTGATCATGCAGGTGGTCATTCCGGCCACAGCCAGAATTCCAATGGATTGAAGCCCCGGATGATGGGCAAAGACCAACCCAAAATATCCCAAAATGGTTGTCAGTGAGGCCATGGCCGCGGGAACTCCCGCCGAGATCCAGGCCACAAACAGATTCTTTCTTCCGAGCTCTTCAAATCGGTGGAGAAGATGGACAATATTATCTTCCCCCATGCCCAAAACCACGGGAATGCAAATCATGTTATAAAAATTAAGTTTCCAGCCAAATACGACCATTAAAAGGAACATTCCAAACATGCCTAAAGAAAGATAAGCCAGGACCAGGGCCGATTTTTTCCAGTTAAAGAAATCAAGATAGATAATGATCACCATGGCCAGAAGACTTAATAAAATGGCCTTTCGGCTGTCTTTGAACATGGTGGTGAGGACATCGGCAAAAATAATGGCATCGGAAGTCGAGTGAAAATCTTTTCCTCCGGCTTTGATATGAAAAACATCATCCCTGAAATGGATGGCATTACGCCCGTCATCAAGCTCTAAATCGGGAAGTGGTTGAATGGTTGCGAACATTTCATCTTTATATTCCCCCTGTCCGTAATAAACCTCAATGTTTTCCTGGGGCACATCCTTAATTCCAAACATTCTTGTCGTGGCGATGGCTTGTCTGAATTCCTGAAGTTTTTTCTGCCGATCACCTTTGAGCACATGGAGCGTGTCATCACTTAAGAGCTTGTCAATTTCGGAAAGCAGAGCCATTTTTTGGGGTTGGTCATCGGGGCTTAAGTCATAAACCGAACGAAACCGGTCGATGGTGGGAGTAAGAAGGTCTGCCTCTTTTTTGCGTCTTATTTCTTCCTTCAGGAGTCTGGCCTCTTCCTTGTCTTTGATAAGGAGCGTGGCCGGGCTATTAACCCGTCCGGTTATATGGGCCAGTTTCTTTTTGGCCTCTTCAGTCTCCGAAATTTTTATTTTTAAATTTGAAAAATTCCACTCAAAACGCACAAAGGCAATGGAAGCCGCCCCCAGAAAAAACAGGACAATGCTTGCATAAAAAAACTTCTTCTCTTTTCCATGGAAAAATCGGCTCATTTTTTTAAAGAAGTCCCTATTGAAACCAAAGGGCCTTCGGATGGAAATGAGTTTGGTGCTTTCTCCCACCTTTAAAAGGCAGGGCAACAAGATCATATAACTGGCCAATGTCGTAAGCAGGCCGATCCCTGCAATCCAGCCAAATTCAGAAAATCCCTTGAAGTCGTTAACAAGCAGAACAAAAAAGGCAGCGACGGTCGTCATGATGCTTACAAAAGACGATCGGCCTGTTTTTAAAACAAGATTATGAATGCATTCGGCGACGGGTAACCCCTGTTTACGATCCTCAAGATAGCGAGCCAGGCAATGAATGCCGATATCAATCCCCAGGCCGAACAGGATTGAAAAAAGAAACGAAGTGACCACATTTAATTTTTCGATGAAAAAGGAACAGATGAAAAACCCGAAACAGATGCCTGAAACAAGGGGGATGAATAAAATAAGCGTGGCCAAAACCCGACGAAAATAAATGACAAGCCCAAGAAATATGCCCATCATCGAGATGATCCCGGCGCGCGTCAAGTCGGATATGAGGGTGTTATATTCATTCAAGCGCGTTTGCATGGAACCGGCATAGGAA
>MGPH01000038.1:0-3998 GCA_001797365.1 Deltaproteobacteria bacterium GWA2_45_12 | reverse complement strand
GCCGGGGCCATAATTTGAAAATGGAAAGTCACGAATCTTTTCTTTTATCATTTGGGTGAATTGCGCATAAAACGAAAGGGAAGAACTTGTTGATTTGGGGTAAATGAAAGCAACAAAATAAGAATTGTCCTCACTGATATAAAAGGGATTGTCAATGGCATCCCCATAACCGGCGCTATATTTTTCAATGAGATCGTCAAATTTCAGTTCTGAATTTTTATTTCCATCCGATTTTGTTTCATCTTCTTCAAGGTCCACATAGAGACCCTTTAATTTTTCCTTTTGGATTTGACGTTGAACGCGTTCTTTGACCTTTTGCAGGTCTTCCAGATCGATGTATAAAAGCTTGTGGTCATCAAAAAATTTATAATTCTTCCGCTCAATCTTTACTTCACGAACATCCGGAAGTGCCCTGAGGTTATTGGCCAAATCGATCATGACCTGCTTGTTTTTTTCGGTATGGGGAGATTCGACAATAAGGGCCAAATTCCCCCCCGTGCTTTTCTTGAATTTTTTCTTAAGCTGGCGGCTTAAGGCGACACTGGTATGATCATCGGGTAAAAGGGCTGAGAGTTCGCTTGTAATGGTGGTGATAAGGCGAACCGCCCGTGGCGCGGTGATAGCCGTGGCTGCCATAAAGAGAATAAGAATCCACCAGGAATGACGAATTAATCTTTTGACAAATTTGTCGGCTAGGGAATCAAACTTCAAAGACATTGGGGTTTTGTAGTGGCATCACAAAAAAAGATCAATTGATATTGTGGCGGATGACCGCGCTCATTTTAGGGTCTTCCAGGTTGACCATAGTTATAGTTAAATTGCTCGAAGCGAATATCAACCTCATTATTGAGTTGATTAAACTCTTGGAGAGATCGGTTTGCACGATCTTGGGCATCCTGAATGGGATCGCTTGAAAAATTTCTTAAATTATCCGGTAAATGATTCAAACCTGGCATTATAGCCTGAGGGCCAAATGCCGGAAGTATCCATGATCTTACTTCCCGATTTTGATAAGTCATCATGAAAATGGCTCTCCCATTACCCAGAACTTTCAAATCCATAGTCCTATAATTTTGCCCATCATCAGAAATATCAAGGACCGCGGGAACCTGTTCCCATCCCACGCCCGTCTTGTTGCCGTAAAGGTTCCATGCATCATTCTGATGCTCAAACCAAACAGCCGCCCGTTGGGCATTTCCATAACCTATTGATGAATACAAAGGATGCATGGCCACGCCTTGCTGGTTGCGGTTAATTGTTCGAATATGAAAATTATTCAAATCAGCCGCATTAAGAACAGCTTCGTATAAATTGGAACCCTGAATCCAGGTAATGGAAACAAGATCATTTTCCATGGGATTGACTTGCATATTTGAAATAGGAATATCTGCCTGTCTTATTATGGAAAAAAGCGATCGTTGATTATTTTCTGGATTGAAGAGAAATCCTTCAAGTGATGTGCCGTCTTCCCAGATCACAATTTTGCCCAGAGAGGTTTCAACCACTTTTAGCGAAGAAACATTGTTCTCTGATGGTATGCCTCCCAGATTATTCGGAGGGATTGCAATACCACTACGATATAATTCAATATATACGGCATCTCCTTGCTCGTTAGGTATTTGAAGTGCCGTTGCCATGGTCAGGGTACCATCGGAAGCCAGAGAAAAACTCGTTGAATCGAAATTCATACTAAGAGTTCCCGTTCTCTGTGGGACACCATCCGGAAGCAATATATATCTTATTCTGCTATTATTAGCAGCTTCTCCCCATATGACGGCTGTTTGACCAATTGCATTAGATAGAATTTTGTAGTTACTTAAACTAAGAGACTGGACATGCGTTGTCACAATACTCCATTGTCCAAATGCATCAATAGTACGGGACCGAATGCTAACACGATGTTCATCGTCTAATTCTGTCCATAAAAGGAGGAATCTGTTTTCACTTAAACCAACCACTTGCTCCACGGCAACAGATAATGCATTCATAGAACTCACATCGGACACATTCTTCCATTGGCTGCCATCTGTAAGGCGTGCCTTGATCAATTTTTCCTGGTTATTTGGAGAGGTTTCAACCCAAGTAAACAGAGTGCCATTCTCCGAATGGCCCATGACATAACTTGAAGGGATCGCCGAAATACTTAAATCGTGCGACCGATCAGTCCAGCACATTTGATTTTCAGAAAATACACGGGCTCTCAGGGTATTTGATGCATTCCCCTGCCCTTGAAACCACACACCGTATCCCATGTTATTTCCCATGGGAACATATTGTACCTTCCTCATCTGAGGGGCATTCCCCTCTTGCAACCCTACACGCCAGTAATCCTGATTTTCCGCCAATTTGTCCTGGGGCACACATTCAAGAAAACAATCGTCACGGGGTTCCCGGTTAAAATGTTGCGCAAAAGAAAGATAGCGTCGTGATATATCGTCGGGCACCTCTCCATGCCCCATTTCACACATGGTGACATCTAACTGGTTGATAAGATCGTCTTTGACAATCCCGGCCAGTCTGGGATCAAATTGGTTAAACATGGTGTCCAAGGTAGCCGGAAAATTATCCGTGGTGAGCATTAATTGAGCCAGCATTTGAAGAAGATCCCTGGGAAACGGGAGTGCTTCATGCACAAGGCGTTCCAAAAGAGGCAGTAGCAGATCCATGGCGCCATTCATGCCACCGGATAATTCCCATTGCACCTCGGGTTGGCAGAGGCCCTGTACAGGAACGATTTCAACATTTACAATACCGGCACAATCACGAGCAATGGCATTGGCAGAATCACCATTAACAAAGGACCCCAAAAGTACACGTTCACCCAAAAGACTTTTTGATATCACAAACATGAGGGGAGCCGCATAATTGCCCTCCATAAATCCCGGCAATTGAGCGACAGTATTGATGCATGTATTAACTTCGGGATTAACTTGCCCATCGGGTTGAGAAAGAGCTTCTTGAAGAGCCGCCAATGAGGGTTCAATGGGATCTCCATGGGAAGAAAAATAAACCTCGGAACGGGGGCAAAGATTCTCAACTACAGCCCGTTGCTGACAAACCGAAGGTTCCCCATGGCATTCCCAACCTTCTTCGATAATGCACTCATCATCGCATCCGTCGTCAGGGTTACTATTATGATCATCACAAGCCTCTCCTCCCCTGACTAAGCCATCCCTGCAGATGGAGACAACGTTCCCATGGTCCAATAAGAATCCTG
Source organism: Deltaproteobacteria bacterium GWA2_45_12 (assembly GCA_001797365.1). Classification (NCBI taxonomy): domain Bacteria; class Deltaproteobacteria; species Deltaproteobacteria bacterium GWA2_45_12. Next base: position 781 of record MGPH01000038.1, on the reverse strand, counting down.
CTTCCAGCCTGCATTGTTGACTGCATCCATCCCCATTACGGATATTACCATCGTCACATTGTTCTTCGCCCTCACGTCTGCCATCACTACAAGAAATTGGATGGAAACCCCCGCCATTGCCGGGTAAGCAATTGGGGGATGGATCATCCGGGCAGATATCTTCATCATTTTCAACTCCATCGTTGTCTCTGTCATCATTAGGAGGAAGTTCTTGCAATGGCTCGACGGGAGCTACAGCCCCACCACCATTCCCAGCTTGACACTCAGGGTTTGGATCAAGCGGGCACGGATCGGCATCGCCGCATTTGAAATCACCATCAGGATCTTCACCCCCTTCGGGACAACGATCACAATCATTGCCGATGCCATCCCTGTCAGCATCTACTTGAGCTGGATTGGGAAAATCAGGGCAATTATCCCGGACATCAGGAACACCATCCCTGTCTTGATCGGGAGCTGGATCTTGGTTATCACAGGCATTTCCAACACCATCTCCATCATCATCAACTTGGTCGGCATTGGCCTGATCGGGGCAATTATCACAAGCATCCCCTTGGGCGTCTCCATCGCTGTTGGCCTGATCATTGTTAGCCACAGCCGAGCAATTATCTACGTCACCGCAGAAATTGTCCCCATCCATATTGTTATTGATATCATTGGGGCAGGCATCATCAGCTCCACAAATACCGTCTCCATCTTGATCATCAATTCCGCCTAAAACGCACTGATCTTGCGGAAGGGGTTCCGGTGGATTAAGGGCTGCAAAAAGATCGGGAAGGAC
>MGPH01000037.1:78140-94157 GCA_001797365.1 Deltaproteobacteria bacterium GWA2_45_12 | reverse complement strand
CCCCTCCCTATAAAACATTAGCAGCTTCGCTGCTACCCGCTTTCACCCACGGGCTTACGCCCGTGGTCCTCAGCGGGGTTCTGATAGTGATGTGTAAGCAACCAGGATATTACGGCTCCAATAATTAAATAAAAGATTAATCATACTTTATTAAACTCCTCTTCAAACAACCTGATGCTTGCCATCTTTCTTACTGTTAAGGAATCTATCTTCTCCATTTTATTTTTGATTGATCCTATCTGATCGGGCAGTGTAAGGCCTGATAAAATTTCACATATTGCTGCCAAGGATCGAGACACATCCTTCATCAGGAGATAAATTTCTTTTATTTCTTTCAGAAAAGAGCCATTTAACTTGGCATCTGATTTATTCCCAAGCTTGTTAAGCTGAGTGATTAATTCGTCAAACGGTGTATCATCTTCCATATTTATCGATTTCCCCAACATATTACAAAACAACGCTCCTTGCTCGATAGCATTATGGGAATCCGGCAAATTGTCAAACGGCGGGGTTCGGAAAGCCGAAATTGCAATTTCAATTTAACGAGAGGTCATTTAGTCCCATCCAAATTTTGTAAATGGCCTATCAACATCTGTATGCCCCTCACCATCCTGTCACAAAAATAGACGCTTTTTGTGACAGGTATCATTGATAGGTTCCCATAAAAAACAGGTTGTTTTGTTTCTAAATACCATAGATAATGTCTCTAAAATAGGTTGTTTTAGGGACATTAAATAGTTGAAACTATGTTACAAAATACTGAAATTAATATAAAAAATAGGATTTATGGCCACGGTAAGGGTTGGTGCTTTACAGTGGGGCATTTTTCCGACCTTGGCAATCATGAGGCGGTGAAGAAGGCTTTGCAGAGGCTTCAGCAATCTGGACTGATTCGACGTGTATCCAGAGGGCTTTACGATTATCCAAGGCAGCATGAGAAGTTGGGCACATTGCCGCCCGATGTAGACCTGATTGCCAAAGCCATCGCGCAAAGATATGGCGTGCGGATCCAACAGTCAGGAGCTTATGCTGCGAATGCGGTGGGGTTTTCGGAACAAGTGCCGGCCCGCGTGGTGTATGTTACGGATGGAGTTCCTAAAAAAGTTAAAATCGGGAAATTAGAAATTAATTTCAGGAGAACTACTCCTCAAAATACAGCCTTGGCCGGAACTAAAATGGGACTTCTCATTCAAGCGTTGCGCCACTTTGGGGAGCAACGAATAGATGAAAAAATGGAACAGACTCTGAAAAGGCATCTGGATAAAATTGCCCCACAAGAAATCAAGAAGGCATTGAAATATGCCCCAATATGGGTAAGAGAGTTGATCAACAGATTGCTGAAGGAAGAAAAATGACTCAAATTTTTTCAATGCCCCTTGATGAAAGACGCCTACGCTTCGCTAGCGTAGAACCCAAAACGGGCATGGCTTCCATCATTATTGAAAAAGATTATTGGGTGGTGTGGGCTCTGGAACAAGTTTTCAACGTAGCCGAGCTGAAAGATCATCTCACTTTTAAAGGAGGGACATCCCTTTCGAAAGTGTATGGGCTTATCAAGAGATTTTCAGAAGACATTGATCTTTCCATTGAAAAATCTTTTTTCGGATTTTCGGATGAAAACTCACCGGACGTGTTTGTTCTTTCAACTTTTCTTTTTCTTTCAGTGCTTCAATTTTTAGGAGTCGCGTGGCTTTGGCCTCAAGGACAATCCGATGAACACAGTCATGAATAATCTCATCCACCTTTTGTATCAATAAAACTAAACCAAGATTTCAAATTCTTGAGAAACTTTTTAAGAAACCACCACTCAAAAAATTATTGATATTTTACTACCCTTGCTTTGGGCTATTTTTTTGATCACAAACCAATGATTTTAAATCCTTGAATAAAGTCCTGCCAAAGAAGCTGTTTAAAAATCCTGGGACAAAATGTCCCAAGATTTGTCCCAAGATCGGGAATCGGTCAGACCAGAAATAAAAAATCCACCCAACAACTCTTTGTATTGGATGGACTTTTTACTGTGGCCAGGGACGGAATTGAACCGCCGACACAAGGATTTTCAGTCCTCTGCTCTACCGACTGAGCTACCTGGCCGAGAAAAACAAATTGTCAATGTGGCAGGTAGCGAAGGAGATCCGACTGCCTGTCCGCCTCTGGCGGAAGCTACCTGGCCGAAATTTTTGCGCAGCGAAAATTTCCCTCTATTTTCCCATGCTATTTTCCAGTGCGCAAAAATTAGAAAATGGCATGAGTTAATAGAAAATAGAGGTTTTAGGAACTTGGTTCCCTATCCTGAGGTTCCTGTTTTGTCAAATAGGAACACTATGACAATAGGAACACTATGACTACTCTCCCTTTTGGGCATCCAGAATCTCCTTGATAAGCACACAACTCACAGGATCATAGGGGGCCAGGGGGTTGTTTGACTCGGTCATCATGCCCGCTTGCCATTTGGCCGCATCACTTATATCAAACAAGCCCGTCTTTGGATTTATTTTCATTTCTAACTGCCACAATCCCTTTTCCAAATACAACCCCCCTTCCTTCCACCGCAAATACCCCTGACTTAATCCCTGCAAAACAGGTTCGTAATAGCGGGAATGTTTCAAGGCTATTTTCACATCGGCTTCTGTGGGCATTTCCCCTTCTTTATGACTGACAAAAAGAGTGGGAAACAAAACGCCCACCTCTTTATGCAATAAACGACGGGCCCGGTCCGAAGCCAGGATTTTTAGCAAATCCTGTTGTTTACTTCCCGCAACGGTTTTCAATCCTTCTGTCAGACGTTTGCCGCGCTCGGTGTGTTCTACATAGCCATCCATTTCAGAATAATGCTTAACGGCATGCCTCTTTCCTCCTTCTGCACGCACAAGCTGTAAGGTATGCCCCAACTCGTGCGACAAAATCGCATAATCCTCTTCGCTGCCCAATCCAAGATAGATGCGCGGATGATAATAATGGGTGATAAGAGCTTCCTGAAGCGGTTCCAGACTGCCTGTGGTCAGGGCCTGACCAATGGCGGCCCGTAATCCGGAGAGACTTGCCAGCTCCACCTGCAGGTTTTCCCTGTTTTCATCCAAATTTTTAAGGATCCCCGAAAGGAACGGAACAATGTCTTCCTCGGTGGCATAAGGATTGGCGGTGACAAAGGCTTTTAAGTCATCGATCAAGCGACCAGAAAAATTAAAATCAAAAGGGGCCCCTTCCGAACGGCAATCACTCATCACATTGACAATGGTGGCATTATGAAAACCGGCCCTATAAAGAAATTCTGAAATATCATCCCCGTAATTTTCAATTCCCGAAACTGTTCCGCACTGGAATTTTTCGTCCTTGGGCCTTTCCACTTCGGCGCGATGCTTTGTCACCAAAAAACGAAACCGGTCAAAGCGACCATAATAGGGATTTGTCTGGGCATCTCCGTGCAGGAACAGAAAAAGGAGGGAACGTTTTATTTTTCGAAGAAGCGTTTGTTCATCGGGGATTTTGCCGTTTTTATCCGCAAAATTGGCCAGATTAAAAACATAAGTGATGGCATCATTCCGTTTGACACCGGAATGATTCATAAAGGGCTCTATCCCCGCAATTTGCGTCACAGAATTAAGTGCGCCGATGTAATTTCCATAAAGATCTTTGAAACCGCGCATACCTTTCACATCATCATCGGTTACATGCAAATCAATATCAGAAAAATATTTGGAAACATCCTCTTCTGATTGCGGGAAAGAAACAGGGGCCGTTTCCTCAATAGGCTTGTCTTCAGAAGATCCATTCCAAGTAAAAGTCACACCTCCCCCATAAAACAAGTCCGGTCCCCCTACAAACGGCCCTATCCCGAGACGCCATTTTTGATGGCCCACGGAGAAAGCTTCGAGTGTTCCCCGTACCTGATAATCAACCGAAGAAAAATCAGGAGGAACCATACCCCCATTGAATACTTGGGCTCCGGAAAGAATTCCCCCATGAAAGTCCCCCACAGGGAAATCAAGGGCGCCATTTTCAACTCCCAAGGTGCCCCCCAACCCAAGGCGAGGGTTATGACCGCCATATCCCATTCCATAACGGCCCGTTGGTCCGGCCCACAAACCAAATAAAGCCCCTAAAGGAAATTGTAATAAGGGAGGAACCCACGTCAGAGCGGCATCCACCGATTCCGGTGAAAATTGGGCATCAATAACCACTTGATGAGCTTCTGGCAGAGAAAATTGATGGCGCGCACGCGAAACAAGAAGGGAATGGTCCCCTGCATTATCGATAACTCCCGTTGCAGAAGGGAGAACAGGAGATAAGTGATTTGAAGCCATAAGATGTCCTTTCTTATGACTGACCCTAAACCTTTTTACAATGCTTCCAAATTTTCAAGCATCGTCGAGAAAAAATTAAGTGGGCGCTACAGGATTTTCCGCCAGAGGCGGACCCGCCTTCGGCGGGGAACCTGCATGTACTTTTGTGGGCGCTACAGGATTTGAACCTGTGACCTTCACCTTGTAAGGGTGACACTCTACCGCTGAGTTAAACGCCCGAGGCCGGTTATTGAAAAAGGTCCGTCTGTCCCTACGGGACCCCTTCGGGGCTGCGTTGCACTCAAAATTTTGATCCTCACGTACCATCAAAGGTACGCTCCGGTCAAAATTTTGAGTGCGCCTTGCATCCAGACCTTTTTGAATAACCTAATGTATTAAAAACAAAGCCCGCTTTTGCGGGCTTAATTTTTTTGGCGGGGTTACCACGCCGAAGCCCCGCGCAGCGGGGCGAAGGCGGGAGCGACGAGACTCGAACTCGCGACCTCCTGCGTGACAGGCAGGCGTTCTAACCAACTGAACTACGCCCCCAAAAAGGGGTTCCTTATATCCACAATACCCCCCAGCGATCAAGCGATTAATATAGCCTTCGAGCCACTAACCGGTAAAGGGGATATCCCAAGAAGGCCACTCCCCTTCCGGCCGAAATCCAGGCCAGGGCGTTGACAAAAGAAGGGTAAAGTCTAAAGGCCCGGGCATATTCTTTTCGGGCCAAATCCCAACGTTTGGCCAACCCCGCATAAAACCCCCCCATGAAATGGCACCGGGCATAGCGCCATAGAACACGTTTTTCTCCAATCTTCTGTTCCAAGCCAGGATGCCGTCTGATAAATTCCTCCAAACTTTTTTGAAGACAGGCATACCGTTCCACTTTTTTCTCAATTTGGCCTTCGGTGACATTTTCCCCATGGCGCCTGTAAAAAGCGGTCACTGTATTCCTTAAACAAACAACCCTTCCTTCCAAACCCACTTCCATCATTTTTAAATAATCCTGACTTTCACCCCTGGGGGCCAGGGACCAAAAAGGACCCGTTTTGTCAAAAGCACTTCGCCTAAACATGCTGGCTGAAAAATCGACAAAACAATAATGGGCAAACATTTCCACGCTGAACTCGCCATTAACGGGTGGGTACACCTCAAAAAAGTTTTTAATCGGCTTCCCCTTTTCATCCACCACACAGGCATCGCCGTAGACAAATACGACATCCTTGTCTTTTTCAAAAACCTCGACCATTTTTTGCGTTCGTTCTGCAGGGACATAATCATCTGCATCCACAAAGGAAAAATAGATTCCCTTTGATTCAGAAACCCCGCGATTTTTGGTGGGGAGAAGCCCCCTGTTTTCCTGGGTAAAATAACGAATGCGACTATCGAGTGTGGCTAATTGCAAAATGATCTTTTCACTATTGTCGGTGGAACCATCATTAATCACCACGATTTCAATATTTGAATAAGTCTGTTGCAAAATGGAACGGAGGCACTGCTCGATATAGCGCCCATAATTATAACAAGGGACAATATAGCTGACTAAGGGGCCCATCGTTTGACCAACCTTCCTATCAGGGGCCAATCAGAAAAATTACGCAGCCATTTTGATTGTTCGGGAAAAAATGGGCTCATGACAAAAAGAAGAGCCAGCACAAGGATGTTTTTCTTGAAATTGATCGTCATGGCCAAAAAATTGGCCATGTGGAATAGAATCATCGCCAAGCCCCATTGACGATGCAAGCGCGGCCTGAAGGCCACAAAAAAAGCCGCACACTCAAGATAAATGGCCCCCCAGAAAAAAGGCCCTGAAATCAAGGGATGCTCGATTAAAAAATTTCCCAAAAAACTGTTTGCGTGCGTTTCCATAAGCCGCGCAGCCGTATGAATGGCCAAAGCATTCAGGGAAAAAGCCCCCGTCTCACCCAAAAAAAACTGATAAAATCCGGCCACCAGTTTCCAAAACCCCGTCAGGGTATAAAAAATAAGAAGTAAAAATTGAGCCGACCAAAACACCTGCAGATAACGTCGTCCCAAACTAACCGAGACATGTAATTGTTTCAGAGAGGCTTGTGGCAAAAAAACAAAAAGAAGGGCCACCCACAGCCATGCATGTTCGGTATGGTTTGTTTTTCCAAAAGAAAGAACTAACGCCGAAAATTCAAAAATGGCCACAGCCGCAAAAAGCCTTGCCCATCTTTTTTCAGGAAAAAACATGGCTCCGATCGCAGCTATAATATTAAATGAAAAAATAAGATGAACAGCGCTGGACACCCCCGTTTGATGAACCCAATAAACAGGCCACTGGGGCAATATTTGGGAAAGCGTTGACCACTCAAGCCACAAGTTAAAATCACTGACTACAAGAAATAAATGGATGGCATAAAAAGCCTGAACAATAAAAAAAGAACGGTTGATGGCCAAATGAAATTGCTTGGGCCAAGGGATGACACCCTCATTTTTCCACAATAATTTTCTGATGGAGTGCAATTTCATTTTAAATCAACCGCATGGTTCGACCACCGCGTAGCGGGGGCCCGTTTGCGGGACGGGGCATGTTCATGTAAGGGCAATTCATGAATTGCCCTTACAAAAATGGGACACGTCGAAGGGTCAATTTTGGTTTGTCAACAGACTGCTAGAAAATAGGGGTTTTTCCGATTCAAATTCACCCGTCTTAAAACGTTTCAATGGATAAAAACTTCGTTTTTCAAGCGTATAGTTTACCTTTTTCCCTTCAAGATAATATGTTTCAAAAAAACCTTGGAGTTCTTTTAGTTTTTCTCCATCGCCATTCTCAAAAGCGAGTCCCATTTTTTTGATGGTAACATAGGCATCAATGACATGGGCTTTTTTGAAATGGCTTTCAGCATCCTGAAACCATACCGAACCTATATCTTGCCCATCGATGGAATTGATTTTGATTCCATAGTCTTCTTTTAAGTTGGGGACCCGTGAGAAAAGAGACCATGAAAAAAACGGAAAAATTTCTCCCTGCACCTTAAAATGCAGATTGTTTAGAACCTCGGTGGCCAAAGCGGTTACAACACAAAATAAGGCTAAACTAAAAATGAAAATGCGATAAGTTTTGTAAGCTTTCATTTTTAAAACCCCACCATTTTCAACAAAAGCATCAGCCACACCGTGGCGTTGGCAAAATGCCCCGTCCAGCAAATGCGGCATTCCAGCTTTTGGCTTATCAGCAAATATCCCAGGTAAAATGTCATGAGCAAAGAAAACGCACTGGCGATAAAAAGAATCCAGATTTTTATTTCCAGAAAAAGAGCAATGGGCAGGGCACTAAAAAAGAGAAGCCCCAGCAAGGAATTGGGGGGGCCTAAAACAGCGGCGTCTTTGGTGCGAAACAAAACCTGGCAACCATGGCCTTCGAGCTTGCAAATTTGGGGCCCTGTAAAAAAAGCGGGCAGGTCGCGATGCCGCCCGTAAAGCCCCAAAACAGAAGCCATCCACGCCACACTCATCGCAACATACAACAAAATATCAGTGATGTTCTCCAAACCAGACATAAGCTTCTAAAATGCCTCCTACCAAACCAGAAACAATGACAAGAAACGACCCCAAAAATCCGAAAAAAACCGTTTGTTCCAAAGAAAGTCCATACCCTGCCAAAAGCAAGGGGTAAATACCCTCTCTTAAGCCAATACCTCCAATGCTAATCGGAATAAACCTGATGAAACGAACCAAAAAAATAATCGAGGCCAACTCCAACCAGGGAATAGTCCATCCCACACTCTTGACCAGTAAAACATCCACAGTCCAAAAAAAGAGCATGTGGTAGGCAAAATAGAGACCCACTGTCCCCATCACAAGGGATACGGGCATCCCCTGAAAACTTTCAATAGCCTCGGAAAAAAAATGCCGCACCCGCGTAAAGGAACGGGGAATAATGGAAAGAAAAATAGGCAAAGGTAATTTAAGGGCCAGAATCAGGAAAATAAAAAATAATATCCCCACTAAGGCTCCGACTTTTTGATACCCACTGCCGACCCCTTGCAAAGGGGCCACAATCAAAAGCGGCATAAACCATAACATCAGGGCCCCCAAATTAAAAAGACGATCACAAAGCATGGAGGACATGATCTGGGGAGCTACGGATTGATTTGAAGAGAAACGGATTTTTTTATTGAAATGATGGAACCGAGAGGTCACTGAAGCCAGATCCCCTGGCACCAAAAGGGAATAAAACATGCTGCGCACATTGATTAGAAAAATGGACCTTATATTCAGCTTGAGCCCATGGGCAGAAAAAATGATTTTTAAAATAAGGGATGAAAAAAAATAAAAAAAGAAACTGGCTAATACAGCGGCAACCAGACTCCCAACGCGCACACTTTTCCACACCAAAGCCAAATCGCCCCAGCCAATACGATTGGCCAAAAAAACAACAATCCCCACACTCACGAAAACTTTGAGAAAATAAGATTTCATGTTCACTTGTAAGGGCTGTTCATGCCGTGCCTGCCTCAGGCAGGAACAGCCCCTACGGCTTCGACTCAAATTCCGTTGCCAGGTTTTCCCTCTCTTCATCGGTCAACACCTTCAACTCAAAATCAATATTGTGTGAAAGAGCATAGCTTTTCATAGCTGTTATAAAAGGTTCTTCATCGCGGCTTGGGCAAGCGGCACATTCAAAGACAAACCGCACCATTTTCGCGGCATACTGGGGGTAATGTTTTGCCAAAAAACCATCCAAAACATACGCCAAATAACTGTTAAACTTGTCTTCAATTTCCAAAAAATGCCCTTTAGTCTTAAGCCACGGCCTTGGTTCAATCATGTGCAAAACCACGGCATCATCGGATTTATCCAAACGGATCAAATCGATGATTTTCGGGTTTTGCACCCCTCTTTTTTCAAATTCAGTCGTCATAGGGATGGTTAATTCATCTTGGAATGGTTCAGGGTCAGCATGACCTTGTTGTTCTCTGAAGAAACCGACACATGAAGCATTTCCTGCTCTTTTTGGTAAGCAGCCGATGAGGTCTGTTCATCAGGGTTCATGTCAAACATCTTGGTCCATCCTTTTTGGGGAAGGCTGTTCTGATAAAAAGAAAAAACCTCCCCAAAAGAACCCGATGTTTCAAAAACAACAATTTGTGAAGGGCCCATCACCACGGTTGAAACGATGGTGGAGGGTGAAAAAATGGGGATTTCTTTCGGGAAACTATCAGGAATCTTCTTTCCGGCCTGGATTGAAAAAACTTCCCCCGTTTTTTTGTCAGAAATTGAAAAACCCTCTTTGTCAAAATCAATATTCACATCTCCCAAATCCTTGCCTTCCTTTTTGGCCTGGGTTTCGATGATTTTCTCAAAACCTTTTTCCAACACTTTTTCTGCCCCACCATGGGTCAGGTAATGGGCACACATATTAAAAGCTACCCCCATCAGCACCAGCATGAAAACAAAGACAACAAACAAGCCGATAAGAACTTTGGCCCATGTGGGGAATTTTTTGTTGGGAGTGGTTGGATTTGGATTTGGGTTTTGAACATTCATAGTTTCTCCTTTTTAGATTTGCATGGTTCGACTTAGGCTTCAGCCGGAGGCTGATCCGTCCTCCGGCGGACACCATGTCCAATTAAAACACAAAGGACACCCTGAGCGTAGTCGAAGGGTCACTCGTTATTTAATAAAATAATTCATCCGGAATAGCTCCATCTTCCATCATTTCAGCCTTTTCCTCTTCCTTTCTGGCCTCTTCAATTTCGCGCTCAATTTCTTTTTTATTCACTGATGGATTCAAATTAAGCAGCCGTGCAATGCGGTTTGTTCTTTTTTGAATGTACGGCCCTCCGGGAGACATTCTTTTGCCCCATTTGATGGGGCTTGGAATAATGGCCGCCAAAAAAGCCGATTCATCCGGGTTTAATTCGCTTGCCGATTTACGGAAATAATGTTGGCCGGCTGCCTTTGCTCCATAAATACCCGGGCCCCATTCAATCACGTTTAAATAGATTTCCAAAATACGGTTTTTACTTAGCACCTGTTCCATGCGGATCGCCATCAAAATCTCAAGCCCCTTGCGCCACAGGGCTTTCTTCGGGGTTAAATAAAGATTTTTGGCCAGTTGCATGGTAATCGTTGACCCCCCACGAACATATTTTCCCTTCTTCACATTTTTTTTAAACGAAAGTTTCAAGGCTTTATAATCAACTCCCCCATGCTCATAAAACCGGCTGTCTTCGGCAAGGACAATGGCTCTTTTAAGATGATAAGGGATTTGATCAAACTCCACCCAGGTTTGGGTGATAGGCCCACCCTTGGCTTGCATCAAAGCCGTTTTGTGAGGATTTAAAACTTTTAAGGATGGAATATCCAAAAAGAAAATTTTGGCCAAAAACAAGCCAATGATCGCGACAAAAACAAGAAAGAGGTATTTTATTTTTTGAAACATGAAATGTTAAAACCTTATAGCAAACCCTCTTATCCATGACAAATAGGGAACCGTACGGGCGAACCTTGCCTGCCCGCCTTTGGTGGGTGTTCGCCCTTGTAGTGACAGGTCGCGACCTGTCATACCGTCAACGGGCGATCATCCTCCAAGGGCGGACAAGCGAGGATCGCCCCTACAGCTTCTTCCCCTGCCAAGTCTCTCTTCTCTCAAGTTCGTCATGAATGGCATTCATGGTGGCCATTTTGTTCACAGACCACAAAGGAGCAATGGTTAAATGTCGTGGACCATGGGCATTTAAGCGGGCAATGGTAATATCCGGACGCAAATGTTCGATAAAATCGACACACTGGTGTGTGTACTCTTCCAAAGTAAGAGGTTCATACATTTTTTGGTCATACTGTTTTTGAAGAGGGGTCCCCTTGAAAACAACCGTGTTATGAATTTTAAGACCACAAATGGGTTGGCGTGAAAAATAAAGGGCTTTTTCTATATTTTCCTCCCGTGTTTCCCCAGGTAATCCAATCATGACATGGGCACACACATTAATTTTGGCCTGATTTAGTAACTGAAGAGCTTCTTCAAATTCTTCAATGGTGTGGGCCCGATTTATTTGTTGCAATCGATCATTGCGATGGCTTTGTACCCCCATTTCAATCCACAAATAGGTCTTTTGATTAAGTTCTGACAAAAGGGAAACAATTTCATCATTAATACAATCTGGGCGTGTAGAAATAAAGAGGCCTTTTATTTTGGGATAGGTGATCACTTCTTCATAATAAGAACGAAGCGTGGAAAGAGGGGCATAGGTATTGGTTCCATTTTGAAAATAGGCAAAATAAATTTCGGATGGATAACGCCCTTCTAAATAAGCCAAGGCCTTGGTGTATTGCTCATAAAGGGAATCTCTTCCCTTAAAACTAGCGCCCAAATAAGAAACATCCTGACAAAAGGTGCAACCCCCTTTGGCTTTTGTGCCATCCACATTCGGACAGGTCATCCCTACATTGAGAGTAATACGATCAACTCTCTGACCAAAAACCTGCTTTATTTCTTCGCTAAAAGCTTTGTAACGAAACATGGGGTCCTTCTTTACCGACAAAACACCAACCTGACTAGGCAAAATCTACAGGGGGTTTTTTATGCATTATCAAAATAGGAATAAGCCTGATTTTCTCATTTAGATATAGCATCCCCTCTTTTATAAAGAAAAAATGAACGTTTTTCCTTAAAACATTCAATAATTAATCTCAAGAGATTCAGAATAAGGATTTGGGGTTTCTTTTTTATTTATATTTATTTTGATGGGCTCCCTATTTTATATATTTAGGGGGTAAAAAATTACCCATAAATATAACAAATCCTCCTTGATAAAAATCATATGTTATTGAAATTAATAGATAATTTATAATTCTTCTATTGGCATAGTCATTGCTTATTAACGGCTTGAACCCTGAGTAAAAAATATGATTCAAGCCATTTCTTTAATTCGTTTTTTCACTTTACTTGCTGCCATCGGAACCCTCGCAGCCTGTGGGGGCAGCAGTGGAGGAAGCTCTTCGGGAAGCTCAAGTTCATCTGGTACCATTTTTAGCGGGGAGGACCTGGAAGGGGGAGCTGTTTCTGCTGTTACAGTCGCTAGTGACAATTCCGCCACCATCAATTTTGGGATGGTAAGCAATTCAACTGAATATGTGGTGGCCATTTATAACTATAGTGAAGACGGTTCAACAGAAGCCTATGAAGTAGGAAGCTCGCTTTCTTCTCTTAATCCAAAAGCGATGCTTGGAAAAGCGCTCATGGCCGAAAACATGACTGAAGATTTTCATGAAATGCTTCGCCAAGATGAAGCCAGCCTTGATCTTGAAGCACTACGAACCAATTCAAAATCAGGCTCTAAAGCCCTTATGTCAGCGGCAGCCATGAAAGCAGCCACTGTGGGAGACCAACGCACATTTAAAGTCTTAAACTCACTTTCAAGCTCAAGTACTACAACCATTACCGCTGAAGTCGTTCACATTTCCGACTATTGCATTGTTTATATGGATACACGGGATACTTCCAGCCTTTCCGCTGCCGACTTAAGCACCATCTTTGAAAATGTGGATGAACGGATGCCCGACCAAATTGCCCGTTTCGGCTCCTTGCCCGATGTGGATGAAAACGGCAAAGCCCTGTGCGTCTTCACACGTGAAGTCAACGAACTAGGCGGCTCCGGGGGCATCGTTACCGGTTATTTCCACGCCATCAATGAATTTCCCACCAGTGTTTATTCACAAAGCAATGATGCCGACATGATTGTCGGGGCCATTCCCGATCCCAGCGGTTCGTTTGGTGTGGCCATCTCCAAAAGCTTCATGATGAACAATATTTATCAGGGCCTTATTTTCCACGAGCTTCAACATGCCCAAAATTTCAACAACCATTATTTGGTCAATGACGGCGATCTTGAATATTCGTTCTTAAACGAAGGGCTTTCCCATCTTTCTGAAGATATCCAATACGATATGAGCACAGCCGGCATTGAGAACTATTCACGTGTTTCAGGTTATTTGGAATCCATCGATTCATTGTGCATTACCTGTGGCGCTTCCCTTTATCAACGCGGTGGTATCTACCTTTTATTGCGCTATCTTTACGAACAAGCCGAAAAAGGCAATTTGCCCAATGCCACCTCCGGGGATGATTTGATCAATCGTTTGACCGATACAACCAATACCAGTGTCGAGAACATCATCCGTGCCGCCTACGGAGACAGCGTTTCCGTGGATGGTCAATTCCGTGCCCTCATGGGGCAATTTGGCTTGGCCGTGTTCTTAAGCGGCACAGGCCTTTCTGATAATGACCAGCTTAATTTCGACGGCATTGACCTGCGTGGCGCCGCTGACGACAATCGCGGAACCGTTTTACAGGGCCCCGGCATAAATTCCTTAAGCAGCTTTCCTACCACCAGCACGGTGGCCAATTCTTCCATCAGCTATGTTGAGCTTACAGGCGAACAAATCAATGAATTAAGTGGTACTGTAAGTATCCAACTTGGCGATTCCGCCGAAGCGGGGATATATTTGATTCAGACGGGGTTGTAAAATAGCCATTCTTTCTTCTCCTTCCTCCTTTAAAAAAAACGAGAGGCTCTTGCTTTATAAGCCCATCAAGGCTATGTCCCCCAGTCCGTATGCAAAAGGCCTCTCAAAAAACTTCTGTCAAACTCATCTCGCTTGGATGTGCCAAAAACCTTGTCGATTCTGAAGTCATGCTAGGCGGGCTAGCCAGAAATCAATTTGAAATACGAAAATCAGAAGAAAATGCCGACATCGGCATTGTCAACACCTGTGGATTTATTGATGCTTCGAAAGAGGAATCCATCAATACTATCCTGGAACTGGCCAAAGAGAAAAAAACCGGCAAGCTGAAATACCTGGTTGTCGCCGGCTGCCTTTCGCAGCGTTATATTGAAAAATTGCCCAAATTATTACCGGAAGTGGATGCTTTTTTAGGTTCGGGTGATTTCCAGAATTTACCCCATGTTCTTGAAGAAAAACTCAAGGGCAAACGCCAAAAAAACTTTGTTCATGCCCCCAATGAAACCCTTCGTTATGATCTCCCCAGGCTGCATTCCACCCCTTTTTACACACGCTACTTAAAAATTTCCGAAGGTTGCTCGCACCGGTGTTCTTTTTGCACCATCCCTATTATGCGCGGGGGTACCGTCAGAAGCCGCCCCATTGATGATATTTTTCATGAAATTTCCAGAGGGGTGCAAGAAGGGGTGAAGGAATTCAATTTTATCGCGCAAGACTTAAATGAATACGGCCGTGATTTGGGCCAACGTACAAGCCTCTATGCCCTTTTAGACAAACTAAGCAGCATTAACGGTGAAGTATGGATGCGGCTCTTATACATGTACCCCCTTCAATTCCCCGACAAGCTGATCGCCCTTATCAAAAACCATCCCCATGTGTGCAAATACGTTGATATCCCTTTGCAACATATTGACGATCGTATTTTAAAATCAATGAACCGCGGTTCCTCATCGCATTACATTTACCGTCTCCTTGAGAATCTGCGCAAGGCCATGCCCGCCATGGCGCTTCGCACCACTTTTATTGTGGGCTACCCCGGAGAAACAGAAAAAGAGTTTGAAAAACTGCTCTCTTTTGTAAAGGAAATGCGTTTTGATCGTTTAGGGGCCTTTACCTATTCCCACGAAGAAGACACACCTTCTTTTTCGATAAAAAAACAGATCCCGCAAAAAATTAAAGAGGAACGACGGGATATTTTAATGAAAGCCCAACAGCAGATTTCCCTGGAAAATAACCGGAAAAAAATTGGGAGTTCCCTAAAAGTGTTATTTGAAGGGGACGAATATCAGGCTGATGTTTTTGATCCGCAAAATTATTTTGGCGTGGGGCGCCACGAAGGCCAGGCCCCCGAAATTGACGGGCAAGTCTTTATCAAAAAAACAAATGTTTTATCTCCCAAAGTTGGGGACTGGCTTCATGTGAAAATAAATGAGGCTAAAGATTATGACTTGGTGGGGGAAATAATCGGGAGCAGCTCAGAAAAATCGTTCATGGTGTAAATTGAAAACAATTTTAAAAAGCCATAATTTTGACATATTTCCTCTCTTATTGTTAAATTTTTGACTATCTGCCCTTAAAGTAAAATCACATCCTATTGATATTATTTCAAATTTTATTCTTATTCTTGGCTTAAAAATTGCTCTTATTAAATCCGCATATCTTTTATAAGGAGATACATATGGATATAAACTGTTGGATCCGAACCTCATTTATTATTCTTTTTTTAACAACCCTTTCCATTCCTGTCGCAGGCCATGCCGATATTTATGCCGGGCAGATTGACACTAATTTTGGCACGGGAGGAATCGTCGACGTCCATATCCCCTTAAATCACAATGATGAAAGGCACGACAGAGAAGATGTGCGAGTTTTCGACGTGAAACAAGACGTCAATGGAAATTTCTTCATCACAGGAATTGTTGCTCATGGGAACAGGGGAGGGCCACTTTGGTCATGGAATACAGCTTACCTCGCTAAGCTTACGCCCATGGGGGGCTTGGATGCAACGTTTGGGAATGGTGGTGTTGTTTATCTGCAGGAACACGACGCAAACCAGGGTGAACATCCACGGATGGCTATCCAATCCAATGGTAAAATCATTGTCGCCTATGGAGTTAGCGGAGAGAATAATGGCTTGGGCTTCATGCGCCTTGCACGTTACAACTCCAATGGACAAAGGGATGAAACTTTTTTAGGTGAAGAGGCTCTAAGTGATTCCATTTGGCAATCCCTTGAA
>MGPH01000037.1:67496-78109 GCA_001797365.1 Deltaproteobacteria bacterium GWA2_45_12 | reverse complement strand
AATCACGGAAAAGATAACACAAAAATACAAACTATATAAAGATAATAATTAAATGGTCAGAGCACTAGTGGCCTACCCAAATCTGAGATGGGACGAACCCGGGCGTTTGGATATCCGCCAATACTTCTCAAACGGCCACATCGATCCGGAATTCCAACCAGGAGAAAATCCAGTACAACTCGCACTGAATGTTAATGGGAGCCCCGTCCGATTGTTGCGCCTTTTTGTGCAACCATCGAATGGAACTAACAAGATTTTAACCCTTGGGTTAATCCACGAGGATAACCCTAGAAATCAAGATTGTGTCGTCGCGCGCTTCACGATGGATGGCATTCTTGATCCGACTTTCAACAATAATGGATACACCGTGTTAGAAAGACCTGATGGACCTGAATCCTGCGAGGATTTAATCCTTGAAGACCAAAGATTGATTGTCATTGGAAGCAGCCCCAGCGCTGGGATAATCCTATTCGGCCTCAACCAAAATGGCCAAGTTGATGACTTTTTCAGAGGACATCGCATGTCTATGCCACGTATCCGGTCTTTCACCTGGGGCTATGATGCCTTTGTCAAGAATTATGAAAATGTCCCTTACATCATTCTTATCGGAGGTGACTACAATGGGACAAGACCTGGGACAGCCAGTGTGATCCGCTATCATCTTCGTGAACAGGATGACGGTCCTGGTAATTTCGCTGTAGAGCCACCAGCAAATGCAGCTCAAAACCGTAATAGTGGCCATTCATACAACACCCTCGGCAAGAGCAAACCTAAGAAATCTCCGTCTGGAAAGGACGAAAAGCAAGATTCTAAGAAAAAGAACACGGGTAATGTCCTAAGACGATTGGGCCAATGATTAAAATGAAAAAAGATCCATCAACTCTGCCAATGATTGGAGGGAATAAGTGGGAATGAACCCATCTGGGTTAGGCCCTAAAAAGCCGTAATCTGCATAGGCCATATCAATACCCCCCGCTGCCTGGCAGGTTTGCCAATCAATTAAGCTATCCCCCACAAACAAAGCTTCGGAAGGCGGCACATCATACTCTTTAAGAAGTCTTAAAACACCTGTAGGATCAGGTTTTTTAGGGGCATCATCTCCGCCGCACACAATTGATTTAAAAAAATGAATTCCCCCGAGTTTTTTCAAAATAGGGTCGGTAAAAAGTCTTGGTTTGTTAGTTGCCAAAGTCAGAATCACTTGTTGATCGATTCTTTGGAGAGTTTCTTTAGCCCCCGGGTACCATTTTGTATATTCACAATAATGACGGGAATAAAATTCATTAAAAAGGGTCACAATCTCTTCTGTGGAAGGTTGTATTGCCTGCAAATAATCAAAGGCCGCCGCCATCAATTGCCGAACTCCTGACCCAATAAATCGCGTAATCGTGTCCATGCCCAGGGCCGGCAAACCATAGTGTTGCAAAACATGGTTTGTGGCATTGGCAATATCGGCCCTGGAATCAATAAGGGTACCATCCAAATCAAAAATGAGAAGTTTGGGGTTCATGTCTGACGCGTCTGACTTTTCAGACAGGTCAGACAAAACCACGAAAGAAAAACCAGCCCCAGAAAAAATCCGCCAACCACATCTGAAAACCAATGGACCCCCAAAGCCATGCGTGAAAAACCGATTGCGGCAATCAAAAAAAACAAAATTGTGTTTCCAGTTTTTTTCACCTTTAAAGACTTGGCGTAAAAAGAAAAAAGGACCATGGTCATTCCATAAAAAACGACAGCCCCCACCATATGCCCGCTAGGATAAGCAAAAGAAGAAAGGATTTCCCCCTCAAAGGGAATGGGCCTGTCACGATGAAAAAAAAATTTCAGCCCCCTGTTGACCAAAAGAGCCGTGGGCGTTAAACCCCCATAAACAAAGGCCCTGAAAAACTCCCTCTTTTTAACAAAAAACAGGATGCCAAGCACCGACAACCCATACAAAACTTCCGAACTCCCCAGACGAGAAATGACATCATTCAATGTAAGAAAAAACGGGGAATGGATTTTTGAAAAAAAATGGTAAACAGATTCATCCCATGCAGGAAAAACAGGGAATAAAAACACCAAGCTTATGGTGACAAAAAAGCCGACTGTACCAAGGTACAGACATTTTCTGGAAAGGCTCATTTTTGAAAAGTATGGGTGGCTTTATTCACTCGACGGAAAAAATCAAACTGGAACAAAGACAATATCGCCAAATAAATAATTGGATCTCCCCAATGCAAAAATTGACTTACGACACAGCCAAGCCCCAAAAACGTCAAACCAAGGGAACGTCTACGCTCCAAGGTTCTTAACATCCGGACAAAACCAACCATGGTTGAAAGTTTAAGCAGGCTTTTCCCTAAAATAATAAAATCCTGTGTGGCATTTTTAAGCGACTGGGCCAAGGGAAAATGAACCACCACACTGACATCGGCCTGGGCAAAAACATTGTTACCGTCCAGGACATACCCCACCATGCCTACAACCTCGCCCGCATCCTGCCTGTTCTTGATCTTTTTTATTTTTTCTTCCGGAAGACAGCGCGTATAAACCTGATCGAGCCCCTTGGCATAGGTAAGGTTGGTAATCATGTTATCTTGGTCGCCTGTGATCATGACAGAGCTTATCTTAAGCTTGTGCAAGGCTCCGAACAGGTCACGCGCATCCTCTTTTAATGTGTCTGAAAAACTCATGATGCCCTTGGCCTGCTTGTCCCAACCGCACAAAACAACGGTTTCCCCCATGGCCTCAAGCTCTTCAATTTTTTCCCTCATGGATCTGGAAATATAAAACTGGAATCTTTTAAGAAACCGCTGGTTTCCCACGACTACAAAACGGTTCGCGCCTCCCTTTTCGTAGACCTCGCCACAAATGCCCAAACCATGATGACTTTTAAAATCCTTAACCGAATAACGTTGTATTTCAAAATACCAGGGATGTGTTTTAACGCCTTGGGCGATTGGATGGGACGATGAAGCTTCCAATGAAAAAATCATCGAAAGAAAACTGCCCTGATTCACCCCTTTTTCCAGAAACACGTTTGAAAAATGAAATTCCCCACGCGTTAAAGTGCCTGTTTTATCAAAAAACAAGGTGTCCACTTCGCCCAAAGTTTTTATTTTTGAAGGGTGACTGACAATAATCCCCTTGGAGAACAATTCGGCAACGGCTTTTGCCCTCATTTTTTGCCGGTAAGAAGAGAGAAAAATAAAAGAGCCTAAAACCAAAAGGGAGCTTGTAAATAGGACCGCTTGATCCAGTGAAAACCAGGCGATTTCAAAACCCACCCAAGGAATAAAAAATAAAAAAAGAAACAACCATCTTTTCCATCCAAGGCTTTCCTTGCTTTTGATTTTGTCCAGGGCTTCGCCATACCGTGCTTTCACCTGACTTGTAAAAAAATCCGCTTCGGTTTTTTCAACTTGCACTGAAATGGTTCCGTCACGATTTAAAGTGCCGGCGCAAACAAGATCCCCCTTCATCATCAGCTGGGTTGTATCTTCCCGAGTAATTTGACTGGCTTCGATACTGGTGGCCCCTGACAAAATAACTCCATCACAGGGGACAATCTCCCCGGGCAATACCTTGACCACATCCCCTATAACCAAACTTGAAACATCCACCATGGTTTCCTGGTTCTTGACAATCTTGCGTGCCTGGGGAAGATGCCCTAAAAAAGACCCCCATTGGGCCTTGGAATTTGCATCTCCCAAAAATTTCTCATGGGCACCCAAAAATCCCATGACAATAATCTGGATGAGAAGAAAACCCACGCATCGTAAAAGACCGGGCAAACTCGGGGTATTTAAAAAAGTGTATACCCCCACATAGCCCCCAAGGGCCAAAAGGTTAAAAATGGAGAATCTCTTGTTTGAAGCGATAAATTTGATCACATGACCCATAAATTTTTAAAAACCACTTTCCTGTTAGGGCTATTGGGAATAGCCGGGTTAAGCTCATGGATTATCCTGGCTCCTTTTCCCAAACACCGTCTTGAACGTCTATTTTTTGGCGACATCCTTCCCCCCCTTCAAAATTTGAGGGGATTGAAACCAAAGTCGCAGACTGATTTATTTTCCCATGAAAAGCCAGCATCTTTAAGTCTTCTTCAAAAAACTTTCAACCTGGAAGAAAAAATAAAAAACACCCCCAACGATTTCGAAGATTTTGTGGAACTGATGCATTGGGTGCGAGACCAGTTTCCCCATGGCATCCCCCAACACAAACCCAACACTCAGGCCTTTGATGGACTGGCCCTGCTTGCCGGCAAAAACGACGAGAAATTCCTGTGTGGCACGGCAGCGCAACTCTTGGTTCAGGCCATTACCTCTGTAGGAGGCCATGCCCGACGCGTGGAACTCCGTTTTAGTTATCTGGATATGCATGCCGTTGTCGAAGCTTACAGCACTCATTATCAAAAATGGTTTGTGTTGGATCCTGACTACGATGTTTATTACACGCAGGATAATATCCCCCAAAATGCCCTCGAACTGCATACCCTTTGGACCAAAAATTGGCCCCAAGATGTCGTTATCCATTCCCGGGAAAGCCTCCACAACATATACAAGCCCGATCTCCCCTTAACAGATCCAACCCTCATCCGGGAGATTTTTGAAACAAAAAACTGGACTCGATGGGACGAGAAAATCAGCCAGACAAACCCTGTTTATTTTAAACAAGCCCGATTTTCAGTCAAACTCCTTAACTATTACACCCATCTTTCTTTTCCTTTAAGGACCGACTGGTTCTCACGTCCCCTGTCTTGGTGGCATCCAGAGGGAAACCACGTTCAAAACTCTGCGGTGCCGGATGTCCCTACCATGCGGCGGGATGAAGATTTCCTGGTTTGGATATCCCCCGACAAACTTTACGCGCCCCCAAAATAAAAAGGCTCCCCTTAACGGAGAGCCTTTTTGAAAAAAACATGATTTTTCTAACCAAGCTTATCTACGGGGACGCGTAATGGGCACCACGCAATCCACACGGTCACTGGTTCCTTTGTCCAATTCTTTGTAAGCCCAACCGACCACTTCCGTATTAAGACTATAGGTTTTACCGGGACGAGCTGAATTAATATCCGAGCTGTAAACAACGCGTTTGGCCCCTGTTTTTGGATTTAAGCATTCAACCGTCGCACCATCCAAAGAATCACGACGATTCCCGCTATTTGTTTTAACATCTTGGCTGATCAAACCCGAAACAACTTCCGTTTTATCACATTCCATACGGGACAAGTGTTGATGAGAACGTTCGGAAGGGGGCACCATGGTGTTTCCTGCTTTTACATTACGGCATAAAGCAGTAATGGCATCCACATGGTCTTGGTTGGGTAAATCGCTATAAGCTATTCCATGAACACGATACCCTTGAGGGCAGCAGCTTATGTGATAATGCCGGTCGTTGTTGTCACAATCACGACCGTATTCGATATTCCCCCCACAAGTATCTCTGGCGGAAGCCAAATTTGCCCATCCCATCATACAAACCATCAAATAAACTACTGCCAATATCTGTTTCATATTTTCTCCTTGGAGTTTCTTAAACACGAAAAGTGACAGATCACTAGTGATAAAATCACCAACGATTGAAAGTCACAATTTATATTTAAGTTCAAAAAAAATTATTTTTTCTTTTTTCCCGCTTTTGTCTCTGCATCGGACAACCGCAGGTACATACGTACCAGTTCATGTTTTGGATTTATACTCGACAATTTCATCCAGACTTTACGGGCCTCATGCTTGTTGTTTTGGGCATGAAGGGTAAGCCCCAATTGAATATAAGCATCAGAAAAGCTCGGCTTTTCCTTGATGATTTTTTGGAACTCACGAATAGCCTCGGCCTTTTTGCCTTCTTCCCTAAAACACACACCCAGTTTGTTGCGAATGTCATAATAATGGGGGGCAAACTCAAGTCCTTTTTTATATTCATCAATGGCTAAGTGATACAGGCCGATCCCACGATACAAATCGCCTGTTTCAGCATGTTTGTTGGCGACTTTGCCCTTAATGAAAGGATCAAGGGTGTCCTCCCCTTTTTTGGATTGCTGCTTGGATTCCTTAAGAAGCTGCTTGGATAATTTGTATTCTCCCAAGTCATTATAGAGCACGCTTAAATTAAGCATGGCCTCGGTATAGCGTGGATTGATTTTGAGGGCTTTTTGGAAATGGGTGATGGCTTTGCTGTATTGCCCCGTTTGATGGTAAATAACCCCCAACATATTGTAGACATCGGCAAACTCGCATTTATTGCCGATAATTTTCAAAAAAATCGTTTCGGCATTTTTATAGGCCTGGTTCTTGAAATAATTCTTCCCTTGATTGATGAGGTATTTGATATCTGCTTCCATAATGTTTATGTAGGGGCGCTTTTTGGTTGGTCACCGAGCGGAGTCGAGGTGAATCTCCCTTCGACTCCGCTCAGGGATCACTTTAATTAATTTTCGATTTGGCCTTGGCCAAAAATTTGCTACGGGGGTAACGCTCTTCAAACCGGGCCACCGCCTCCCGGGCCTTGTCCAGTTTTTTTGTCTTTACGTAAGAACTCACCAGATAATAAAAACTTTTTTCGTCATACCCCAAATAAGGGTAGTTGGTCACTATTTCTTCAAACCGGGGAGCCGCGGCCAGATATTCGTGATACTTGTAATAAAAACGTCCCACATAAAAATGAAGATGGGCCTGCTTGGATTTGGCTTGCGCCAGAGCTGCTTCAGAAACCTTGGCATAAGGAGACTGGGGAAAATAACGGGGAAGCACTTCCAGATTTTCAACCGCCAAATCAAGGTGCTCTTGGTCTTTATCGATGGAACGGGGAGTATCTTGAAGATAGGACAACCCGCTGCGGTAGTACGCATAATCTATTTTTGAATGGGATGGATAGGTCTTGATAAAGCTTTGATAGGTGTCAGCGGCCAATAAATAGTCTTTTTGACGGAAATAGGTGTCTCCAATAAGCAAATCAGCCTCTGCAGCACCGTCCTGGCCCGGATAACGGCTTTTAAAAACTTCGAGACAATCAACGGCTTCCTTGTATTTTTTTTGTGTTGAATATTTAAGACAGCGATTGAGTTCCTGGGATTGCCCCTTGGCCGGAGGAAGACGGGCCTGCTTGCCACCGCCACAGGCATTTAAGAGAACAAGCCCCAGAAATAAGTAGGATATTTTCTTCAATGAATAAACTTCTTTCAATTAAAGACCGAGTCATGGTTCGATTTAGACTCACCATGTCCAAATTAACTTTTGAAAAAATAAAGGACACCCTGAGCTACGTCGAAGGGTCACTCGCCATTTTATGAAAGTAGGTTCTAGTGGAATTTAAAAATGACTTCAAGATGTATTTCCGATTCACTTCCATGAACCGACAAAAGACAATCCATCCCGGGTAGCCCCTTTTTGGGAATGGAGTTTCGCTTGACCTGAAAGCCAGCAAAATGCTACCGATTCACTCCTTTATGGAAGAAATTGTTTCTCTAGCTAAACGCCGCGGGTTTGTTTTTCAATCCAGCGAAATTTATGGCGGAATCAACGGTTTTTGGGACTTTGGGCCCATGGGCGTTGCTTTGCGCAAAAACATCAAGGATTTCTGGTGGAAACGCATGGTGGAACTGCGTGATGACATGGTGGGAGTCGATACGTCCATTATTGCGCACCCTCAAACCTGGAAGGCCTCGGGGCATGTGGACTGTTTTTCCGACCCCATGGTCGACTGTAAAAAATGCAAGGGCCGTTTCCGTGCCGATCATATAAAAGATACCCCCTGCCCAGAAAAACCCTCCAAAAAAGTGGGGGAATGCGGTGGCGAACTCACCGAAGCCCGTGCTTTCAACCTGATGTTCCAGACTTTTGTGGGGGCCAATCAGGACAATGCTTCCATTGCCTATCTAAGGCCTGAAACCTGCCAATCCATTTTCACCCAATTTAAAAATGTTTTGACCACGTCACGGCAGAAAATCCCTTTTGGCATCGCTCAAATTGGCAAAAGTTTTCGTAACGAGATTACTCCGCGCAATTTCATCTTCCGCTCGCGCGAATTTGAACAGATGGAGATGGAATTTTTCATCCGTCCCACCAAGGAAGAAGGCCAAAAATGGTACGAATATTGGAAGGCCGAACGCCTGCAATGGTTTTATGATTTGGGAATCAAAAAAGAAAAATTGCGCATGCGTGAACATGAAAAGGACGAGCTGGCCCACTATGCCCAAGGCTGTGTGGATGTCGAATATGAGTTCCCCATGGGTTTTTCAGAACTTGAAGGAATCGCCAATCGCTCCAATTACGATCTTTCGCAACATATCAAATTTTCCAAAAAGGATTTAAGCGTGTTCGATGATGAAACCAAGGAAAAGTACGTTCCGGGCGTCGTTGAATGTTCCCTGGGTGTTGACCGCACCTTTCTGACACTGCTTTGCGATGCTTTTGCCAAGGACACGGCCGATGGAGAAGAACGCATTGTGCTGCGCTTTGCGCCCCACATGGCTCCCGTGAAAGCGGCCATTTTCCCCCTTTCCAAAAAATTGGAGGAGCCGGCCCGCAAACTAGAACATGCTCTTCGCAAAAAAATGACCACCGACTATGACGATTCCGGCAGCATCGGCAAACGTTATCGAAGGCACGACGAAATTGGCACACCCTTTTGTGTGACCTATGATTTTCAGTCGGAAGAAGACAAACAAGTCACCATCCGCGAACGCGACACGATGAAACAGGAACGCATTGCGATGGATCAGGTTGAAAGATATCTGGAGAAAAGAATAATTAAATAACCGGACCCTCTCGTTCCCACGCTCCTGCGTGGGAACGCCGTCTTTCGACGCTGGAGCGTCGACCTCTTGTGTTCCCACGCAGGAGCGTGGGAACAAGAGAATTTAATGCCGGTCACTGAGCGGAGCCGAAGTGAGCCGTCCCTTCGACTTCGCTCAGGGACCAGGCTTGATAAAATTATGGGTAAAAAGAACAAGAAATCATTCGCAAAAAAATCCGCCAAAATGGTTTATTTTTTCGGCAGCGGAAAAGCCGACGGCAAGGCCAGCATGAAAAATCTTTTGGGGGGCAAAGGCGCCAATTTGGCTGAAATGGTCAGCATGGGCATCCCTGTTCCCGCGGGCTTTACCATTACCACCGAAGTATGCACCGTCTACTATGACAACAACAGAAAATATCCTGCAGCACTTAAAAAACAGGTAGAAGAAAACCTGGCCAAGGTTGAAAAAGTAATGGGATCCACTTTTGGAGACCCCATCAATCCCCTTTTAGTCTCCGTGCGTTCAGGCGCCCGCGCCAGCATGCCCGGCATGATGGACACCATCTTAAACCTGGGCCTTAACGACCAAATCATTGAAGGCATCATTGTCAAATCAGGGAATGCCCGTTTTGCCTACGACACCTACCGTCGCTTTATACAAATGTATTCCAACGTCGTCATGGATATGGACGGCTCTCTTTTGGAAAAAGCATTGCATCACAAAAAGAACGAACGGAAAGTCAAACTGGATACCGAGCTTTCTGCAGACGACCTGAAAGAACTTGTGGGTATTTTCAAACAAAAAGTTCGCGAATACACGGGCAAGGAATTCCCCAATGACCCCATGGAACAATTATGGGGAGCCGTCGGCGCCGTGTTTACCTCGTGGATGAACAACCGCGCCATTGAATACCGCCGCATTTACAACATCCCCGGGCATTGGGGCACTGCGGTGAACGTACAAGCCATGGTCTATGGCAATATGGGAAATGATTGCGCCACCGGTGTGGCTTTTACGCGCGACCCCAACACCGGCGAAAAAATGTTTTTCGGGGAATACCTCATTAATGCCCAAGGGGAAGACGTGGTGGCCGGTATCCGCACCCCCCAGCCCATTAACGTGTTGGGCAAAAAGAAAAGCGGCGTTGACCTTCCTTCCATGGAAGAAACGCTGCCTGAATGCTATACCCAATTGGTCAAAATATACAAAAAGCTGGAAGTCCACTACCGCGACATGCAGGATATTGAATTTACCATTCAAAAAGAAAAGGTGTGGATGCTTCAAACGCGCAATGGCAAACGCACCGCCCAAGCCGCAGTCAAAATTGCCGTCGACATGGCCAGGGAAAAACTTATCTCTAAAAAGGAGGCCGTCCTTCGCTTGAATCCAAACCAACTTGACCAGTTATTGCATCCCCAGGTGGATCCCAAGGCCCCCAAAAATGTCCTTGCCAAGGGGTTACCCGCCTCTCCCGGGGCTGTGAATGGCCAGATCGTCTTTACAGCCGATGATGCCGTCACCTGGAGCGAACGCGGAGAAAAAGTGATTTTGGTGCGTGAAGAAACGTCTCCGGAAGATATCCACGGCATGAACGTGGCCCAAGGAATTTTAACCGCTCGCGGAGGCATGACCAGCCACGCCGCCGTCGTCGCACGTGGGATGGGTAAATGCTGTGTGGCCGGCTGTGGCGAAATTCATGTAAACCCTGAATCCAAGGAAATGGTGGTTAAGAGCAGAACCCTGCGTGAAGGCGAATGGATCACCCTCAATGGGTCCACCGGTGAAGTCATGCTGGGGCAGGTGGCCACCATTGATCCTGTCATGTCGAGTGATTTTTCACTCTTGATGAAATGGGCTGATTCCTTCCGGACCATGGGTGTGCGAACCA